>NZ_BAABMI010000046.1:0-44888 GCF_054785195.1 Secundilactobacillus muriivasis
GAACTTGTCAACCACGCGCTTTCTGGCCACCACGCCGAATGGTGCTGCGCGAGACTGAGAGCTGCATGCAAGGCAACCTCGGTAAACCCGCCAGGCCCGGGCGCCTTCACCGAGGTTACCTTGCACACTGCTCTCAACCCGTCTCGCTCCGCACACTTACGCTGGACACAAACGACCATCAAAAAAGGACAACGCATTCAACTACGCTGTCCCATCAAACTATGTTCTATTTCAAATTCAATTCATTCATCTTCAAAATCACATCAACCGCCTGATTCATCGTCTGCAACGAAACATATTCGAACCGGCCATGCATGTTTTCGCCACCCGCAAAGAGGTTTGGCGTTGGCAAGCCCAAGAAGGAGATCTTCGAGCCATCAGTACCGCCCCGAACCGGTGCGATATCCGGCTTGATGCCCAATGCCAGCATCGCGTTCTTCGCCAGTTCAACCACTGACATGTCCTTTTCGATGACTTCACGCATGTTATAATACTGATCCTTGAGCGTCACGACTACCGTATCCGGACCGTATTTGGCATTCAACTGATCCGCAATCCCCGCAAAGAGGTGCTTACGTGCTTCGAACCGCTGACGATCATGGTCTCGAATGATGTAGCCCAAATCAGCCGTATCCACGTCACCACTAATTTTATAGAGGTGGAAGAATCCTTCTCGGCCCTCAGTGGCTTCTGGTCGATCGTGGGCAGGCAGTGCGTTATGGAAGTCAATTGCCAGTTGATTGGCGTTGACCATGACGCCCTTTGCTTCAGCTGGGTGGACGTTGGTTCCGGTAATGTGAACCCGACCATCCGCCGCGTTGAAGGTTTCGTATTCCAGTTGACCAAGTGGCCCGCCATCAACCGTATAGGCCACGTCAGCACCAAAGTCAGCAACGTCGAATCGGTCAGCACCCGTGCCGATTTCTTCATCCGGCCCTAAACCGACTTTGATCGTACCGTGCTTGATTTCTGGATGGGTCAGCAAGTAGGCCATCGCCGTCATAATTTCAGCGACCCCCGCCTTATCATCGGCCCCCAGTAACGTCCGGCCATCCGTGGTGATCAGCGTGTGACCCTGGTATTTTTTCAAACTTGGAAATACCGCTGGGTCAAGCTGATACTTGCCAGCATCGTCTAACGGAATCACCGATTCACCATCGTAATTTTCAACGATTTTTGGCGTCACGTTTTCAGCGTTAAAGTCAGCCGTATCAACGTGAGCGATGAAGCCCAGCGTCTTAACCGCTTGATCCGTGTTAGCTGGCAACGTTGCGAATACGTAACCACTTTGGTCGTTGATATGCACATTACTCATGCCAATTTCGTTCAGTTCGGCTGCTAACTGCTGAATGAACGCCACTTGACTCTGAGTTGATGGCACCGTTTCACTGGTTTCATCTGAGCGCGTTTCAATCTTCACATACTTCAAAAACCGGGGTAATAACTGCTCGTAAGTCATCATGAACTTCCTTTCTAAATAAACGTGAACGGATCCGTGTTTAACTGTGACGCAACGACTTCAAGCGACCAATTGTTGTCAGTCGCCCACTGCTTAAACAGCGCCGTCAGTTTGGGTTTACAAATACTTTCGATATGGTGCCCGGGATCAACTACCGGGAAATCAGCCGCAATCATATCATGGCCAGTATGGTAGTAAACGTCCCCAGTCACGTAAGCGTCCGCGCCTAAGCGTTGTGCTAACTTGAAGAATTTGCCGCCATCGCCACCTAATACCGCGATGCGTTGAACGGATTTGGTTTCATCGGCCGCAATTAATCGCAGGCCGGGGACATTGAAGACTTGCTTACAATGTTCTGCGAACGCCCGCACTGTCATCGGCGCTGGTAAATTACCAATTCGGCCCATCGAATACTGATGGCCATCACCGGCTAGTGGGCTAACATCAATGGTTGGGTGACCACCAGGATAGACATCGTTGATGGCACTTCTCACCGTTGCCAGTTGGGACTCGGTTACCCGCGCTTGAATGCCAAATTCTTCGACGTGGTTACGTTCACCTTCAGGCCCTAATTCTGGATCAGCACCGGCTAACGGCGTGTACCAAGTGTTACCACTCCATTCAAAACTAGCCCCTTCGTAATGGGTCATTTGACCGGCGCCGGCACCAACCATCGCTAAGCGAACAGCATCGGCGTAAACCGATTGCACGTGAACCGTCACCGTATAAATGGGTTCTTGATACCCCGCGACCATGCCGCTCAAGTCCTGTAACCCAAGCGCCTCTGCCAGCCAGTCATTCATGCCGCCATCGGCACTATCAAGGTTCGTGTGAGCCGCGTAAACCGTGATGCCATGTTGGAGTAACGTTGCATACATCTGATTTTGCGGATCACTTAAGTCTAAGTTTTTCGCCGGATGAAACATCATTGGATGATGGGCAAAAATCAAATCTGCGCCCACTTCAATAGCTTCATCAACCACTTCTGGTCGAACGTCTAGCGTGACTAACACTTTATGAACTGGTGCCGACAACGCGCCTAATTGAAGACCAACCGGATCTTTCGGTTCCGCCAAATGCTTGGGTGCAAACTGTTCAAAACGATCAATCAACTCACTTACTAGCATTAAGAATAACCTCCTGAATTTGATCACGCTGTGCTTGGAATTCCGCAATTTTAGCTGCTGGAGCGTTTTTAGCCTGTTGCATCGTGGTAATCACTTGATCGAGCCGAGCCTGTTCACGGCGCCATTTTTGCTGTAAAACGGGACTCTTTTCTTGTAGCAGAAATGGGCCAAATTTAAGTTCAATCGCCGTGTACGCAACCGGGGTAGCCACTGGATCGGCCACAATAATTTCGTAAACGTGACCATCTTCTTCCAGAATCCGTTCCGCCTGAATCTCGTAAGCGTGGTCTTGCAACCAGCGCCGCACGTTATCTTCGCCAACGTTGGGCTGTAAGATCAGCCGTTCCGTGTGCGTCAGGTGCGTTTGTCCCGCTTCTAAAATCTTAGCAATCAGGGTCCCGCCCATACCACAAATTGTCACCGTATCAATGTGATCTTCTGGCTGAATCGCCGCTAAGCCATCCGCTAACCGAGGAATAATGCGGTCAGTCAATCCCTCCGCCTGAATTTCAACCGCGGCATTTTCGTATGGGCCACGAACAACTTCGCCGGCAATGCCGTAACTCAATTGACCTTGCTGTGCCAAGTGAACTGGTAAGTACGCATGGTCCGAACCGATATCGGCAACCCGTGCGTCTGCTTTAACAAAATCCGCCACCGTTTGTAGGCGGTTGGACAGGTGTGTCCCATTCATAACATTCTCTCCTTTGACCTCCAGCATCGCGTCATTGGCAACGCTGTGGTACTGACTTATCACTTATTATACTAGGATTGGTTTCGGGTTGTCGATTTCCCACCAAAATTTTTAAAGCAACTTGCAAAATCATCACGTAGCTATTAAAAAAGCCGGCACAACGAACAACGTCGTGCCGACTTGAACCATCTTTATTCCAAGAAATCTTTCAGTTGCTTTGAACGTGATGGGTGGCGTAACTTCCGGAGCGCCTTAGCTTCGATTTGACGAATCCGTTCACGGGTAACGCCGAAGACTTTCCCAACTTCTTCAAGGGTCCGCGTCCGACCATCATCCAGACCAAACCGTAACCGAAGGACGTTTTCTTCCCGGTCGGTCAACGTATCCAAGACGCTTTCAAGTTGTTCCTTCAACAATTCGTAAGCGGCGTGGTCAGCTGGTGACGTAGCGTCATCGTCTTCGATAAAGTCACCCAAGTGAGAATCGTCCTCTTCACCAATTGGGGTTTCCAATGAAACGGGTTCTTGCGCGATCTTCAAGATCTCACGAACCTTTTCCGTTGGCATGTCCATTTCGGCCCCGATTTCTTCAGGGGTAGGTTCGCGCCCTAAGTCTTGGAGTAATTGCCGTTGAATCCGAATCAACTTGTTGATGGTTTCAACCATGTGAACTGGGATCCGAATGGTCCGAGCTTGGTCAGCAATGGCCCGTGTGATGGCTTGACGAATCCACCAAGTGGCGTAAGTTGAGAATTTGAACCCTTTACGGTAATCGAACTTTTCGACCGCCTTCATCAGACCCATGTTCCCTTCTTGAATCAAGTCCAAGAATTGCATCCCACGACCAACGTAACGCTTAGCAATGGAAACCACCAACCGTAAGTTAGCTTCGGCCAATTCTTGTTTGGCTTCTTCGTCGCCTTCTTCGATCCGAAGGGCTAACGCAACTTCTTCGTCGGCCGTTAACAACTTAACCCGACCAATTTCCTTCAAGTACATCCGAACAGGATCGTTGATCTTGACACCAGATGGTGCTGACGTATCCTTTAATTCGGCTTTGCTGACCTTCTTGGCCGCTTTGACCGCCCGAGCATCCGGATCACCCTTTTCGTCAACAACGCTGATTCCAGCATCTTCGACCTTTTCTAAGAGTTGGTCCATCTTCTTAGCGGTTAAACTAAATGGGGACGCAATTTTGTCTGATAAGACATCGTAAGTTACTTGGCCCTGTTTCTTGTAGGTTTTCACCAAGTCCTTGATTGCTTTATCAAATGCCTTTTGATCAAAAGTTTTATCGTTTGTTTCTTTTGCCATTAGAGAGCCCCCTAAGCTTGTTTTTTAGACTGCTTTTGTTGCTGTAATTTAATGATCTCGATGACCAGTTGACGTTGTTGGTCACGATCACCTAATCGGGTCGCTTCCTGTAACGCTTGTTGCTGATCACGTAACTGATCTTCAAGTGGCGCATCGTTCATGATCACCTGCAAGTAGTCGTCGATCTCAGTGTCAACGGCGGTGTCACTCAACTGCATCGATTCCAGCTCGATGAGTAAGTTTTGTAAGTGGTCATCTTGAAGATAATCAATAAACTGCGCTGGTGCGTAGTCCTGATGCGTTTCAAAGTATCCCTGAGCCATGGTGTAAATGAGTTGATAATCATCATGCACGAAGCTGAAGCCTGCCACGCCGGTCACCCGTAACCAAACATCGCGTTCGTGAAGCATGCGAAACAACAGATTTCGTTCCGCCCGTTCCGTTCGACTGAGTGGTGTTACTTGTCGATGCTGCACTGTAGTCGATGCTGGTGGCATATCGGCGTCACCGTAGCCACCATAAGGTTGAACGGGCGGTGGTGCAATCTGAGGTGTTGGCGCTGGTGGCCGAACCATGCTGAGTTGTTGACGCAAACTAGCCTTATCTAATTGGAAGGTCGTTGCCAGTTGCGTGAGGTAAACATCCTGCTCAACTGGTGAACGAACCGTTGCCAATAACGCAATCACGTCATCGAGGTAACTTAACCGCCCCGTATCGGACTGAACGTCATACTGCGTTTTAAGGTACCGCATCATAAAGGCGACTGGCGTTTCCTTAGCCGTTGCTAAAGCATCGGCTAACTTTGCTTCGCCATATTGCCGTCGATACTCATCAGGATCCATTCCTTCGGGCATCTGGATAACACCCAACGTTAAGCTGGAATTATCCTGTAGAATCTTCAATGCCCGCTGAGTCGCCTTTTGCCCCGGCGTATCACCATCGTAACAGACGTAAACCTGCTTCGTGATCCGCTGGATCGCATAGATCTGCTCCTCAGTCAAACTGGTCCCCATCGATGCAACGCCGTTATCGACTCCAGATTGGTGAGCCGACATGACGTCCATAAAGCCTTCAAATAAAATCAGACTACCTTGTTTTCGAACCGCCCCCCGAGCCTGATCAAAGTTGAACAGGACTCGTCGCTTATTGAACAATTCCGTTTCCGGGCTGTTCAGATACTTGGGTTGATCCGGCAACTTAGCTAACAGTCGGCCCGAAAACGCGATTTCTTGACCAGACTCATTGCGAATCGGGTACATGATTCGATTAACAAACCGATCACGCAACTCACCATCCTGATTTTCAATAAACAACCCAGAATGACGTAACGTCTGGTAATCAATCTGCCGCTGTTCAAAGAACGGCTTCAACAACTGTTGGTCAGAGGCGTACCCTAACCCGTAGTCGTTGATCGTCTGATCTGTTAGACCGCGCTCATGCAGGTAATCTAACGCTGGCTGACCTGCTTCGGTATTCATCAAAATATGGTGATACAACTTAGTTGCTTCTTGGTGCAGATGAATCAACTGATTCGTCGGTGATTGTGGGTCAGACTGCCCACTGGTTCCGGCGGCCTGCCGCGTAATGGTTGCATCCAACTCAACGTGTGAGAAATCGGCAACTTTAACGACGGCTTCTTGGAAGCTCAAATTTTCAAGTTCCATCAAGAACTTAAAGACGTTACCCCCACGGCCACAGCTAAAACAGTGAAAAATCTGTTTATCTTCCGAAACCGAAAAAGAAGGCGTCCGTTCCTCATGAAACGGACACAGACCAAATAGGTTTTTACCTGATTTTTGTAATTGAACGTACTGACTAATAAAATCCACGATATCGGTTGCATCGCGGACTTGTTCAATCACGGGTTCGGGTATTCTTGCCACTGGCTCAACCCCCTTCAATTTAAGTACCAGAGTCGTGTTTCTACCAATAATATGCCACGCCAAATTGCTTGACGTCTAACGGGCGTTACGATAGCGAGATCACTTTCGCTACCATTACGCTTGAACACATTGTCAAAACGACGATTCGTTTATAGGATATCTTTCTCTTTTGCAATGCATTGCGTACGTAATTACATAATAGCAAACCTCCACCTATTACGCAACTATAACCACTTGGATCGTTCATGAAGTTTTTTAGTTAACGGCCTACACAAGTTATCGTTTTCAAGCCACGAATTTCCGCCTATAATCAGGTTAACGTAACGTCGAATTTCACACAGAAAGTAGGTTCACGATGTTTACTTATGACAATCAAACCCATTGGCACCCCCAAAGCGGGCACCAACAATCACCCCTTGATCTAGCTGCCCCCATTACAGCAGGCGGTACAGCTACATTACCGTTTCAGATCACCGCACCTTATCGGCTTCATCTAGAAACTGATGATCACACCACTATTAAGGTTCTGGGCGAAGGTACCGCTTCAATTTTCAAGCGCCCATTTCAGTTCACCCAACTGCATTTCCACTGCCCCTCAGAGCATCTAATCAAAGGACAGCCAAGCGCACTTGAAATCCACCTAGTTCACCAAAATACGATCGGTCAGCTTTGCGTTGTGGCGTTAATGGTCAACCAAGGCCCCGCCGATACGACTTTGCAAACGTTGATCGACCAGTTTAGTGCCGGTCATGAGGTGCCACTCACGCTCATGCTATCGCACTGGGCACCACAAGCCGCTACGGGATACCACTACCTTGGTTCGCTCACCACACCACCACTCACCGAGGGCGTTGAATGGTTAGTGATTACCAACTCAGCACTAACGGTCAGCGCCGAACAAGTGCAATGGTTCAAAACCCACTTCGGTTCGAATCAACGCCAACCACAAAATCGAGCCGATCGACCAATTATTTATTACGGCGCATGATCAATGATTGACATGTCCTCAAATCCGAATAAGATAAACATAACGGCCACGGTATAACCCACACCATACCCGCCTAGAATAACCAAAAGGAGTGTTTTTCATGGCAATTGTTGAAACTGATTTTCAAAAAATTCTGACTAGTCGTCATGCTACCCGGCAATTTGACCCCAGCGTCACGATCAGTCGGACTGAAATGTTACAAATGCTAGACGAGGCAATGACCGCTCCCTCAGCATTAAACCGTCAACCTTGGCGCGTTGTTGTTATCGACAGTGACGATGTCCGCAAAACCCTCAAGCCACTCATGGGGACTAACGGGACGCAAAACCAAACTGCTTCCGCCCTCGTTTTATTCCTGGCAGATCTCAAGACAAGTGAACACATCGGTTCCGTTTTTGATGCTGCCGTTTCTGCAGATAAAATGAGTCAAGCTGCTAGAGACCACCTTGAACCCATCATTAATAAGATCGAACAAGCCTCACCGAAACCAGCTTTGCAAGCCGCATTATCCATGGATACTGCGTTGGCAATCATGCAGTTTATGCTAGTCGCTCAAGAACACGGCTATGACACTGGCGCAATGACTGGTTTCGACCATGATCATATCGTCAGCGCGTTGGATTTGGACGCTGATCGATACGCACCCGTGATGTTGATTGCAGTTGGTAAGGCCGTTGGTCAATTAAGCGCTTCTTACCGGGAACCAGCTAGTCAGATTACGACGTTTAAGTAAGTCATCATCAAACTGATTCGCACACTAAAAACCTCTGAACGACCACTTGGTACGCTCAGAGGTTTTATATTTTACTAACCTATTCTTTCCCCACCTGATAGGTCAATATCGAACCAGCAGTCGCTTTTTCAGCAGTCACTTTATTCGTAAAGCCGGCTGTTAGCATCTGTTCATCAAATCCTTTTTCATAATCATCTGTGTAGCCAGTAGGGAGCCCTTGATAACCGCCAAAAGTAGCGTATAGGTTGATGGCTCCTGTACCAGTTGGCACAATCGTCGTGCCAACAACTTGTTTAGTTTGATAGTCAGTGAAGTTAATTGTGACCCCAGTCTGGGCAGTTACTGCTGGTAGTTTAGTTAACGCACCATCCTTAAGATACCCCATAACCTTTGGATTATTCAAATCTGCCACCGTCAGCCACCGATCACCTTGCCGCGTTCGCGTCACTGCACCAGTGATTATAAAGACATCATTCGCATAAGGCATTGACGTTGTTTTGTTGGGCTGGTTAACTTGTGGTGCCCCCCAAACAATTGACTTAATCTCTAACGGGGTACTATAAATCAGTCCCGTACCGTCCGTTGCGGTACCAGGCGTTGCCAAACGATAATAACTCGTCTTTTCTTCCTGGTTTAGCTTGCTTACTGTTTTGGTATCGTATGCCATTACACCACCAGCTGGTAGCGTATGTGCTTTATCTTTGTACACAACTGAACCGAACTTAGTTTGAGTTGATTTACCATTATATATCCAACCGGTCGTTCGATTATCTAACGACCGAACTTTAACATAGACACTATTTCGGTTCGTTGTTGCCGTCCGTAGCACCATAAACGAATCTAAGCCCCGCTTTGAACTGGCCAAACGTTTCAATTGACTCGTTGATTTAACCAGCTTAGCACCTTTCAGCGTACCAGCCTTAGTGTACAGTGCGTTAGTTCCCGTAAAATTAATATAATTATCTGATACCTTCAGATTACTTGTAATTTTAGTCACCTTGGCATAAGTCTTGGCATGTGCCTGCATACTAAACAATCCAATTGAACCGGCCGAAATTGCCGTAATCAATATGGTTTTTACGATTGATTTCATCGATAAGCCTCCCAACATAGTAGAAATAAATCTAACATCACTCTAAAAATTCACCATTAGCAATTACAACGCATTAATTTCTACACGTTTAGTTTACCATAAACTGATTATCCCCAAAAAAAATCCTTTGAATCTCCACCACGGACTCAAAGGATCTTTAGTTGATCAATTTCAGACAATTTATATCTAGTGAAGTTAGGTGACTTAACCGATTTCTGGCCGCCACGCCGAAACGTGAGAAATAGCGCAGATTCCGGCCATATAACTAAATAACGCAGTAGCTCGCCAAAAAACGGCGAACTACTGCGTTATTTAGTTATATTCTGGAATCAAACCGCGCTATCGTCCACTCTATTAAAAACCAGTCCGAACATCACATTCGGGCTGGTCATTAATTTACAGATTTCATTAATAGCATAACATTATCATAGCACTTTTTGACGGATTCGCCAAATGGTAACGTGCTAATGGTGTTATTTAACGATTAATTGGTTCAAATCACCTAAACGTAAGATCAATTGGGCTAATTGGCTCAATTGGCTTAAGCGGTTGTTCTTGACCTTTTCATCGTCAGCCATGACCATCGTTGCTTCAAAGTAAGCGTTGATGGCTGGCTTCAACCCAGCTAAGGCGTTGTAGTAGGCTGGAATGGCTAACCCAGCTGCTTTAGCAGCAACTTCGTTAACGGCGTCATACAAGCCTTTTTCACTGTCGTTTTCAAACAGCGCTGGATCAACGGCAGTCACCTTATCAGCATCCGCTTTTTGGGCAAGCCGCAAGACCCGGTTCAAAGCTTCAATCGTACCCTTGAAGTCATCATCCGTTTGGTGGTCACTCAAGACTTGCGCAGCGGCGAAGTTATCCAACAAGTCAGTGTTAGGGCCTTCGATTACGGCGTCAACCACGTCATGCTTGACCTTTTCACCTAATAATGTGACCTTGATCCGATCCTTCAAGAAGGCTTCAACGGCACTCACTTGAGCAGTTTGGTCAAGTTCAGGGGCAACGTTAGCGGCCGTTTCAGCAGCAATCGCAGCGTTCACCAAATCTTGATCAAAGTGCCAGTCATAGGCGCGGATGATCCGAACGATCCCGGTTGCTTGACGACGCAAGGCGTATGGGTCGTTTGAACCACTTGGTACCATGCCAGCAGCGAAGAAGGTCAAGATACTGTCCAACTTATCAGCAAGGGCCAAGACGGCACCTTCCGTTGAAGCTGGCAAGTCGCCATCAGCTGAAATTGGCATGTAGTGTTCACGAACGGCTTGCGCAACGGCAGGCGTTTCACCGTTTAACAAGGCGTACTTTTCACCCATGACCCCTTGAAGTTCGGCAAATTCACCGACCATCCCGGTAACCAAGTCAAACTTGTAGATTTGAGCAGCTCGCGTAACATCCTTCAATTGGGCCTCAGTTAAGCCAAGCGTTTGACCCAACTTGCCAGCAATGGCAGTAACCCGTTGCATCTTCTCATACATCGTGCTGATCTTATCGTGGAAGCTAACCGTCTTCAACCGTTCAACGTAATCGTTGATGGTTTGTTTTTGGTCTTCTTCATAGAAGAACATGGCATCTGACAACCGGGCTGCCAACACCTTTTCGTTCCCAGAGATCACGTTTTCCAAGTGGTTATCGTTCCCGTTACGAACTGAGATGAAGTGTGGCAACAACTTGCCGGCTTCGTCTGAAACGTAGAAGAAACGTTGGTGATCACGCATTGAAGTGATTAGTACTTCGTCAGGAATTGCTAGGTATTTGTCATCAAAACCACCTGCGAAGGCCGTTGGCCATTCAACTAAGTTGGTGACTTCTTCCAACAGGTCTTCGTTGATCTTAACGACCCAGTTGTTGTCACTAGCTAACCGGTCGATTTGCGTCCGGATCTCGGCTTTACGCTTAGCGGCGTCCGCAATCACAAATTCACTCGTTAAAGCGGCTTCGTAATCGGTGGCTGTGTTCAAGGTCACAGTCTTGCCCAAGAACCGGTGGCCGCGAGTTTCGCGATCAGTTGCCACGTCCAAGATTTGGAATGGAATCACTTTGTCGTCCAACAAAGCCACCAACCATTTGATTGGGCGGATATATTCAAAGTGGTAACTGCCCCACTTCATCATCGTTGGGAAAGTCATGCCAGTGATGACATCCTTCAAACCGGCAAGCACTGATTCAACGGGTTGACCCGCGATGTGCTTGTTGACGTAGACGTATTCAGTCCCCTTCAATTCCTTGAAGGTAATGTCGTCAACGGTGACGCCTTGACCGCGAGTAAAGCCTTGGGCAGCCTTTGACCAGTTGCCGTCTTTATCCAAGGCGATCTTCTTAGCCGGGCCCTTCACTTCTTCGTCAACGTCGGGTTGCTTATCAGCTAAGCCTGTCAATTGAATAGCCAAACGGCGTGGCGTTGAAAATGACTTGATGTCATCAAAACTGATCCGTTCGTCCTTCAGGTATTTCTTGGTCTTTTGAACTAATTGTTTGATGCTGGGCGTGACCACGTGCGCCGGCATTTCTTCCAATCCGATTTCGAGTAAAAAGGTGTGTGCCATTATTTCTCGTCCTCCCCGTCTGCTAATAATGCTTGTCGCTTAGCTTCGTCCTTGATCAATGGGAAGCCAAACTTCTTTCGTTCAGCAACAAAGGCCCGTGCGATGCTCCGTGCCATGTTCCGGATCCGTGACAAATACCCGGCTCGTTCAGTAACGGATACGGCACCACGCGCATCCAACAAGTTAAAGGTGTGTGAACACTTCAACACGTAGTCGTAAGCTGGGTGCACGAGGCCGTTAGCGATTTGCTTTTTAGCTTCAGCTTCGTAATCGTCAAACATCTTCAACAACATCGCTTGATTGCTTTCTTCAAAACTGTAAGTTGAGTGTTCAATTTCAGGTTCACGGAAGATATCACCGTAAAGCACACCGTCGCCCCATTCAAGATCGAACACGTTATCAACGTCTTGGATGTAAGAAGCTAGTCGTTCAAGACCGTATGTGATTTCTGAGGTCACTGGGTCAACTTCAAGGCCCCCAACGATTTGGAAGTAGGTAAATTGGGTAACTTCCATCCCGTCAAGCCAAACTTCCCAACCAACACCGGCACAACCCATTGATGGGTTTTCCCAGTTATCTTCAACGAACCGGATATCGTGTTCCAAAGGATCGATACCGAGTTCCTTTAAACTGTTTAAGTAAAGTTCTTGGATATTTTCAGGTGATGGCTTCATGACAACTTGGAATTGGTGGTGTTGGTACAACCGGTTAGGGTTTTCCGCGTACCGACCATCGGCTGGCCGACGTGAAGGTTCCACGTAAGCGGCGTTCCAAGGTTCTGGTCCAATTGCCCGCAAGAAAGTGTAAGGACTCATGGTCCCGGCACCCTTTTCAGTATCGTAGGCCTGCATCAACATGCAACCCTGTGCGGACCAATATTGTTGCAAGGTCAGAATAATTTGTTGCATTGACAATTTCTTGGTCATAAAACAAGTTCCTCCTAAGATAATGTGACGGGTAAGAAAGTCAGGGGCAAACCACAAAAAAACGTCCCTATGTAGTCTCGTCGACTCACATAGGGACGAAAAAATTTTCGCGGTTCCACCCTACTTCTGGGTGACCCCAGCAGCTTCGTTTGATTCAGCTCTAAAAGTGCCAATCAATTCACCGTTTTCTCCGGCTTACACCAACCCCGGAGTCGCTAATAAGCGGTTGAACTGACCCTCTTTTTTCAATGCCAATCACTATTCAATTCTGTTTTATCATAAGCGTTGCGGGAGGGGTTGTCAAGGCAGAGCGTGGAAAGAAGCGATTAGGGAGCGGCGCATAAGTGACTTCTGCCAGAATCCCCGGTCTTGGGGGATTGTGGTAGAAGTCACTTATGTGCAGTTCACTGCTTCTTTCCGCGCGTTTCGGCGCAGTAGCCAAAAAGTACCGAGATGCCCCAAGTTGGCAAAATTGCAGACACTCTAAGAAAAACATTTACCTAGCGCCGAAATTTGTTGCCTAAATGCACACAGTATGACAAAAGCACAGGCATTTAGTTGCTTAAAACAACTTTCAACGCAACAGCACACCTGACCATTACTCCCGCTTCTCCGCAATCAGCCGGTTCAACTGCCGCACCCGCCGTTTCGCCTGCCACATAAACAGGCACCACAATGCCACGTAAATTAACATAAATTCAAACGTATAGCTCAATAGCCACATCACCTTCAACGGAAACCACCCGGCCAGCAAAGCCAGTGGCGTGAATAATAGAAAAGTCAGTCCAGCATGGATACTGGTTTGCTGCACAATGCTCAACCGTTCTGATTCGAATACAACCGCCGAACCACTAAACACAACGCCCATTAAGAACCACAATCCGGTTGAAGCTACCGTCGCCCACAAATTGGACCTAAAACCAGCTACAAAATCCGGACTAGAGGGCATAAAGATATCAGTGCCATAACCCGCAGAAAACGCCAGTGCCATCATAAAACCGACCGCAATACCGACGACTCCTCCTGATACTAGTCTTGTCAGCCATTTCATCATTTCAAAAACGCCTCCCGAATATTTTTCATGTACCGCCGCGATGTATACGTTGTATCTCCCGTCGTTAGGTGAATTTGATAGCTTCCCTGTTTTGTCAGTGAAAAAGATTCAATTGCCATTTTGCTCACGATTTCAGAGCTAGAAATGGCGATGAACGACACCCCCGAAAGTCGATCACGTAATTCGTACAACCGTTCCCGCATGCGATAAACCCCATCTACCGTTTCGCACATAACCACCTTGGACTGTGTGTAGAACCGAATGACCCGGTACAGCGGGACCACGATTCGTTGTTCTTGCCGATAACCAATCAACGTAGTTTGATTCACCAATCGATCAATTGACACCGCTAATGTTACTAAATCAGGTGTCTTTTCCGATGCATTGATCGTAATCATCGGTTCCGTGAACCGTTGCGCGATATTAAAAAGAATGTTCATGTGGCTCCCCCCTATCTCTGACTAAAGTGTACCTAATTTCTAGCGCGTTAACTAGACTAGCAACCTAACTGGTCGTTTTTGGTGACCAATCGGCGCTAGCCAGTAAAAGCCACACGCAAAAGCACCAAATAACGGGTCTCATATCGCCCATTATTTGGTGCTCCTACGTGCATTTTTCAGTTTTTCAAATGCGTTCAATCACATCAACAACAAATTCGGTCTCAGGACTAATCCTCATCGCGTTTCCGGCGACCAACACCCAAGGCACTCAAAGCACCCAAGATGCCAAGTCCTAACGCAGCCCACGCACTAGGTGTTTGCTCATTAGTTTGTGGCAAGGTCTTAGCAGCGGCCTTGTTTGAAGCCTGTTGCGTTGCCGAAGCCGTGGTTGTTGCACTGGCGGTTGATTCACTTTCCGATGTAGCAGTGGCGTTCGCAGAAACCGTCATTGTAGTCGGTTCAGTCGCTGTTGCTGCTGACTGACCAGTGACTTGTGGTTCGGTTGCTGTAACTGCGTGACTTGCCTTCGACTCATCGGTCGTTACCGCTGGCGTTGTCCCGGTCTTACCAGTCTCTGAGGTTGTTCCAGTTTCCGGTGTTGTTGCCACCGTATTTTCTGGCGTGGTCGTCGTGGTTGTCTCCGGCGTGGTTTCTGGAGTGGTCTCCGGTGTAGTTTCAGGCGTCGTTTCTGGTGTCGTTCCCGGATTGTCAGTCCCACCATTGCCGTTATCGCCACCGTTACCCGGATCAACAACTGCATTTGCTTGGTAGTAAATGGTCGTTGCGCTATCGGCTGGTGTTGCAACTGGTGCTGGATAATCAGCCGCAACCTGCGCCGTCAATGGTGTGTAACCCGTTACCGTTGGCGCGGTTTGTTCGCCGTATGGCTGTTGCGCCGTGGCAACTTGTTGGTGGGTCACTTGATCCGTTGTAACCGCCCAAGTGATCGTCTGGGTGGTTGCCTCGTGAACCGGCGTGGTCGTGCCGGTAACCCAGTAGTTGATCGTCCGGGTCGTGGTAACCGTGTCGTGAGTCAATTCATGGGTCAAATGCACGGTAATGGCATCCGCATCACCAGGCTTAAAGGTGTACGCAACCGTGGCAGACTGGCCGTCACTCAATTGATAACCAGTTGGTACCACAACGGTATACGTCCCGGTTTCATCGGTCTTGCCTTGTAACGTATCTGCCAAGTTGGTGAGTGGTTGTTTCGTCACATCATCTACATAGCTCACCGTCAAGTCCTGTGGATCAGCTTGGTAGTAGATTGTTGCCGTGCTATCCTTCAACTGATCAGTCGACCCTTGAAGCGCACCCGGATAATCAGACGTGACACTGGTTGGGGTTGCCGTGTAGCCTGCCACGCTTGGCGCAGTGACTTCAGCGTAACTCGTTTGTGGTGTCATCACTTGATTACCAGTCACATCATCGGTTGACACATTCCAGTTAACCGTTTGAGTCGTTGCATCATGAACCGGCGTTGTGGTCCCATCAAGGTAGTAGTTAATCGTTCGCGTGGCGGTAGCCGTGCTGTGAGTGATCCCGTGAGTTAAGTGAACGGTAATCCCATCCGCGTCCCCAGGTTCAAACGTGTAGTCAACGGTAGCAGTTTGACCATCACTAAGTTCATAACCGGTTGGTACGACCACCGCATAAGTTCCAGTTTCATCGGTCTTACCTTGCAGCGTATCTGCCAAATCTGTGAGCGATTGTTTGGTCACATCATCAACGTACGTTACACCAATGGTCTGTGGATCAGCTTGGTAGTAAATCGTTGCCGTACTATCGGCTAATTGATCAACTGAGCCCTGAGCAGCATCTGGATAGTTAGCATCGATGCTAGCTGGCGTTGCCGTGTAGCCCGTTACACTTGGTGCAGTCACTGCGGCGTAACTCGTTTGTGGCGTCATCACTTGGTCACCGGTGACATCGTCAGTTGAGACATTCCAGTTAACCGTTTGAGTCGTGGCGTCATGGACTGGTGTCGTTGTGCCGTCAAGGTAGTAGTTGATTGTTCGCGTGGTGGTAGCCGTACTGTGGGTTACGCCATGGGTTAAGTGAACGGTAATGCCATCTGTATCACCAGGTTCAAACGTATAGTCCACTTCAGCAGTTTGACCATTACTAAGCTCATACCCGGTTGGTACAACAACCGTATAAGTCCCAGTTTCATCAGTCTTACCTTGTAGCGTATCTGCCAAGTCCGTCAGTGATTGTTTCGTTACGTCATCCACGTAAGCCACGTTGATGGTCTGTGGATCAGCTTGGTAGTAAACCGTTGTGGTACTATCTGCCAACTGATCAACCGAACCGTGAATTGCATCTGGATAACTAGCAGCGACACTAGCTGGTGTTGCTGTATAGCCCGTTACGCTTGGTGCAGCCACTGCAGCGTAACTCGTTTGGGCCGTCATCACTTGATCACCGGTTACGTCATCGGTTGAGACGTTCCAGTTAACCGTTTGCGTTGTCGCATCATGAACCGGCGTTGTGGTCCCGTCAAGGTAGTAGTTGATTGTCCGCGTAGTGGTAGCCGTACTGTGAGTAACCCCGTGAGTCAAGTGAACGGTAATATCGTCTGCATTTCCGGGTTCAAACGTGTACGCAACTGTCGCTGGTTGATTGTTACTCAAAACATACCCGGTTGGCACAACCACCGTGTAGGTCCCAGTTTCGTCCGTCTTACCAGTCAACGTCGTCCCTAAATCAGTTAACGTTTGTTGAGTGGCATCATCCACGTAGGTCACAGCCAAATCTTGAGCAGTTGGTGTATACGTCACCGTCCGACTTTGATCAGTTGGCGCAGTCGTGGTGGTGTCAAATGCAAATACTTGGTTGCCAGCATCAGCTGTGTAACCAGCCACCGTTGGGACGTTAACCGTTACCGTGGTCTTCGATGGCGTGTAAGTGATCACTTGGGTCACTTCATCTTGATCCGCCGTCCAATCTACCGTACCGGAAGCCGTAGCCACCGCTTTATCAGCTGGTAAGCCCACGTAGTTGACCGTATAATTGGTCGTCTTCGAATCCGCCACCGTATGCTTGTGAACGAGGTGAATCGTAATAGCATCCGAATCATCTGCCGTCAACGTGTAGGCCACGCTGGTTGCTTGATCGGTTGCGAGGTCGTAAGTGGTTGGGTATTTAGTTGCATCAACTTGGTACGTGCCGGTTTCGCCAGCAAAGTCAGCAGCCGTTTCGTCTTGACCTACGACAGCATCGTTTGCGTCATCATCCACGTAAGTGACGTTTGCCGTATATTGATTTTCTGCAAGTTCGAATTGTAACGTATCGCCGTCAAAGTAGTACTGTGACACATCGCCGACCGTTGCTGTGCCGTTTGGTTCGTTAGTCCCGTAGTCACCGTGGGTTGAGTTAACAACCGTTACAACCGGTGCGCCGGTGCTATCGGTTACCACGTGATAACCGTCCGGAATCAATGCTTGATCATCGTCAGTTAACGTTGGTACGGTCAACGTGTCTTTATTATCGGTCAACGTTTGGGTCAAATCAGGCAGCGCAATCGTGTGATCATTACCATCCCGGTCAGTGTAATGGTATTGAGCCGCTACTGTTGACGTACTGGTCAAGGTAAGACTAGCCGTTTGGTTAGCAATCACCGGTGCGCCATCGTTGGCGTAGAAGTTGGTTTGCAAATACCCAACCTTGCCACTTTGCGCAATGAAGTCTGACGTTGTCCCGGTCATTTTGATTCGACCAGAAGTACTGTTCACTTCAAGGTTGCCCGCTTCAACGATCACTGACTGGATCGTTGACCAATCCGTGACTTGGTCAGCTGTGACATAACCGGTCGTATCGATGGCCGTAGTGCCTTGGCCGTTATACCGAGTTGTACCGTACAGCACCGTTGCGTCAATCGGTTGACCAGTCCCGCCAGCAACCGTTGTGTTTGTTGGCACCGTTACCGGACCAGTTAGCGTGTAGGTGAAGGTTGAGCCTTGATCATCACCGACAGATGGTAGGTTGATAGCCACCGAAACGTTGTCGGCGATGTTATTCGTTGTATTTAACAAGTTGGTGTAGAAATCAAGTTCTGAATCGCCCCGGGTGTCTGCACTCCCAGTCTTGGTTGGCGAAACGTCTTGGTTACCGGAAGCAAAGGAAACGGCGGCGGTCATTTGAGCGCTTAGAATTGTCCAAACTCTAGAACCACTATCGGCTATAACCGCGTTTGCATCACCATCAGTCAACGATGTATCAGTCACCTTACTTTGATTAGTCAACGTCGTAGTCGGCGAGGTTACGTACATCGAAACGTTGTAATTACCAGACGGCGCATCCGAGGCGTTGACCAAGTTAACACCATATCGTCCGGTTTGATTAGTTGCCATAGAGAGCCCGGTACCCGTAAAATCAATTTTGACGCCGGTTTGATCCGTATCAGTTTTATAGTACGAAACTTGAACCCCAGCATCCAGTTCGTCTTGTGGTACGGCCACTGAAGTGATAATAGTTTGGTTTGGAACAACAATGTAGAGCACTGGTTCATAAACGTGATCAACATTGTGCGCTGATAGACCGTTCGATTGTATATCCACAACACCGGTATCACCAATATTTTGGCCATACTGATGTATCCACATGATAACTCGTCCGAGTGCAGATACAACTGTTTGTTCATTCGTACTATCATCAAGCACCATCTCAGTGCCATCCGCCGCGTTACCAACGCTAAGCTGTTGACCAAACGTGAGCTTATCGCCAATTTGAACGGCACTGCCGTCATCATAAGTGGTCGAAAGCGTCCCTAAAATATTGATTGAATCCATGTCAACGACAACACCTGAACCATTAGTCGTTAACCCCGTCCCGGTAGTTGCACCGTTTGCGATGAAATTAGGCGTCAATTCGATGGTCCGAATTGCTTTATTTGCCGTTCCGCTGATTACCGTTCCAGATGCCGCAGTCCCCGTTGATTGACTGCCATCGGCATAGGTCAGAACGTAACCATAGTTTTCGGTCCCTTCCATATAAATACCATTTAGCATCGAGATGGTTTCTGTTGGTAACTGAACACCGGTCGCCGTTACGCCATCGGGAACCGAAAGCGTAAATTTCGCGTCTGTCAGATCAGTTGCTGAGTTGACGTTAAAAATCACCTTATTGACACTTGTTGGTGCATCAGCTTCAGTAACGCCAAGCGCTAATTGATTCGAACTGCTTGAGCTATTCCCTCTACCAGTGATAGTTGCCGTAGGGGTGACTGCAACACCCTCGATTCCAAGCATATTTTCGGTCCATGTCAAGCCCTGGGCAGAGAGCGTTTTATCGCCCATTTGCTGAGTTGCGGTAATTTCACTTGTCGCCGCATTAACTTCGCCGGCTGGTGCGCTGGCGGCATCATAACTGCCTACCAGATAGTAAGGTGTATTATCGATGCCAGCATTACCAGAACCCGCTGGTACCGTAATGATAATATCGTTACCCGTTTCTGACTGGGTGATAGTCGTTTTGTCCCAATCGGCAAAATTATTGAGTGTTCGGGTTAAATCGCTATCCAACGTAAAACCGGCCGGGACTGGAATCGTCACCGTTGTACCGTTTAAGTTGAGGTTGGCGTTAACTCGATTAGTCCCCTCGTCATCGGCAATCCCATTTGAGTCGTTTAAATTCAAAGCGTACACGTAATCCGTATTCGTTGTTACTGCTGGCACAATTGTGGGATCCGGTTGAATTCGGGTAAGCGACTCAATTGTCAGTGTCGGATTAGTTGTCTGGGTGAGTGTTGTAGTCGTAACCACCGTTCCGTTAACAGCAGCCGTAACATCCCCTGTCACCGTTTGCCCCATTTGATCCGATGGCATAGTTTGATTCAGTCCATTACTATAAATTTGAAGCGTTAGCGTTTGTGTATAATTCCCTGCATGGCTGAAAGTATCCGTTACAGTCGTTGAGCCATCTGCATTACCCGTCTGCGCAATCGTCACGCCTGCATCACTGGGCCACTTATCGTAACTAACACCACCTATGGTGACTAATTCCGTTGGTACAGTAATTGAAACAGCGTCACCATCATGGTTAACGATCATTTGGACTGTTAGCGTCATTGAGTCTTTCACGTTGCTTCCATATCCCAACGTCGTTGCAGATGGGGTAATCGTTACACTTGATGTCGTTGCATCACCAACCGCCGTCAATTTCTGCGGTTGCCCAGTAAGTTGATATAACTCAGCAGCAATCGTTTTAGCAGTGGCAAGTTCAGCATCCGTTGGATCAACCAACTGCTGTGTCAGTTGCGCTTTTAGCTTAGCAATTTCAGCAGTTTGATCAGTCGTTTGATCAGCGGTCAAATCAGCCGTAGCGACAGATTGTGCTTTAGCTACCGTTTGAGCAGTTTGTTGATTAGTCGCGGCATCAGCCTCCGTATCAGTTGTGGTGCTCGTGCTTGAATTGTTGCTTGCCACATTTGTATCGGTCGTTGAATCTGCTGCAGCAACCGTTGTCGACGTTGCTGAATCCTTAGTACTGTCAGTCGTAGCTTTGTTCACAGTTGAAGTTGCTGTTGAATCAGCCGTTGCCGCATCGCTATCAGTAGCCGTGGCAGTGGTTGCTTGCGTTGAATCAGACGTTGCCGATGTTGCAGATTTAGTCGCGGTGTCAGTATTAGGCGTTGCGTCATCGCTGGTCTGATTGCTGTCCGTTGAATCAGTCGTTGTAGCTTTGGTTGAATCACTAGCTGTTGAAGCATCATCTGTTGCCGTTGTGGTAACTGTAGCTGCTGAACCAGTTGTCTGCGTTGCTTCGCTATCAGCATCACTCTGATCAGTTGCCGTATCACTCGATGCCGTGCTACGAAGAACCTGTTCGTTCGTTGCTGACTCAATACTACTATTGGTGTCAGTGGTACTCGTTGCATCCGTAGTCGCAGTTGACGCATAAGTCGTCACACTGGACCCCAAAAAGAGGCTTGCACCAAACGCTAAACTTGCGATACTGGCGAAAACCCATGTTTTTCCAATCTTATATGCTTTATAGTGCTTTTTTAAATTTGATTGCACTATCTTCTGCCGGTTATTTTTACCAACCATAGTGAATCCCCCCGTTAAGTAAAATTAATATGCCATTATTAATCAATGTTTCCCATTAATATACCCAATTCGATAATTTAGTTGTTAGGGCCCCCATTTCCGTCCAATACTGACATCAGCTCCTACCCCAATATCAAGTATTCTATCGCCTTACTTACCCATATTTTTACACAATTATTTAATAATGTACACCCTAAATTTGAGAAAATACTTACCTTTTCAACAATTAGCAAGTGTTCACATTTAAAACTTATTTTGGTATTAATTACTGATATTTTCCAATGAAAAAGCCATATGCTCGGTAGGCACATGGCTGGATGACAATTTATATGGTATTTTGTAATGTCATTATAGCGTCATAAAAGTAACCATTCCGAACAACACGCTTACTTTTCCAACGATAATTCTCCTTGCCGCAACGACAACCCCAACGCCCCAACGATCAATCCAAATGAGACAATGAACGCCACGTGCATCCCCGTCACAAACCAACCCGGTTGCGTCGCCACATACGTTGTCACTTTAGTTCCCGCAACAACGCTCATCACCGCAAACAACACACTAGTCGCCAAAGCGGTCCCGGAAACCATGCCAATATTTCGTGCTAAGGCGTTGATGCTACCAGCACTCCCCAACTGGTCCTTAGCGACTACCGACATCACAATGTCGCTGTTGGGTGACTGAAATAGTCCGGTCCCAATTGCCATGACCACGGTAATCCCAACGTAAAGCCACATTGAACTGCTTAATCCTAAAAAGAACACGCCTAACTGAGACAACGCAACTAACGATAACCCAATCGTCACAATTTTAGCTGGGTTAAAGTGATCCGCTAACACCCCGCCAATGGGACCAATGATCATCATCACGATTGGAAAAATCACCAACAGCAACCCAGCCTTACCGGCACTAAAGCCACGCACATCTTCTAAATAAAACGGCATCAGCACCACCGTAAAAAAGTTGGACAGAAAAATTAACGTTGCCGCGCCCACGCCGTAAGAAAACGACTTAATTTTAAAAATACTCAGTGGCATCAACGGTGCGACTACTCGACGCTCAGTGCGAATAAACACAATGGCCGAGATGACAGCAACGATCATCAAGAGCGCTGGCACCAGCTTAAGATAGCCAACCTCTTGACCAATTAAAATTGCTAAGAAGAAGCTAGTGATTAACGCAGCAAACGCCACAAACCCACGCCAATCAATTTGTTTGTCAGTAGCCGCAACTTCTGACTTGGGTAGTACCAGCTGTCCAAGTAAAACTGCCAAGATGCCAATCGGCACGTTGATCCAGAAAATGTACCCCCAACTCAACTGCGATAAGACCAATCCGCCAATTCCCGGTCCAGCGACCGCACCAAACGCCACGAAGGTGCCAATCAAGCCCATCGCCCGCCCACGCTCGTTAACGGCGAAGGTTGCCGTTGTAATGCCGTAAGTATTTGACAACGTCATCGCCGCACCGATACCTTGAATGACCCGACCGACTAACAGAAACTTAAACGTCCACTGCCAGCCGGAGAGAAATGAGCCGAGAATAAACACGACTGTCCCCAGTCGAAACACCCGAATTTTACCGTAAAGGTCGCCTAATTTGCCGAAAAAGAGCAGTAGTGCGCTGACGACGATCAAGTATCCCGAAACGACCCACTCAATTTGTGCCATCGACACCGCCAGCTGTTTCGCCATGATGGGCATGGCGATGTTGACGATACTAGCATCCAAATTACTCATAAAAGCAAATAAACCAATTGAAATTAAAATCCACCAGCGTTTTGAATTTTCCCCCGTTGTTGTCATGTTGATTTCCCCCTAAGCCTTAACCTATATGAGGGGATTATAGCTTAATTGATTTAAAAATACCGATATGATGCCCTACCCAATTATTGACACTGCTTAACTGGCCTTCATTTCCGGAGTTTGTTTTGAAACCGCTTCAATTCGCAGTTGAAAACCGCCCAGATTGTTGTATCCTATAACTAAGAACACTTAACTAGGGAGGCTACCGTAATGAACGAAAGCGAACGTAAACTGGGCAAAGACGTCCAACGGATGAACCAAATCATGAACCACCTACTTCATGACTATCAAGCACCTGATAATCCTGAAGAAAAGATCGACCAAATCAACCGGGCTTTAGGGATTGGCGACCGTGAAATCATTTTAAAGAAGAGCAGTCGTAAGTAACGACAAAATGAGCGGGCTCCTAGTTCAATTACAGAACTAGAAACCCGCTCGTTTTGTCGTTATTGTTGATCTTTTTTTGGATCACTTAACGGTTTCAACCCATCATCCCACTGATTCATCTGGTCCAAAAACCGCTTACTACGGGGGTAAACGCCAATTGTATCAGCGTAAATCACATCCAGTGCTCGGCGAAGATTCTTTTTGGTATCTTCCCGCACACTGATCGTCCCCAGTTTCGTCAAATCAATTGCCGAAAACTGACGCAGATAGTAAATGGTGCGCTGATCCAGCTTCAAACGGTGAGGATCCAAGTGCCAGTGCGCTTGACACAACAAGCCCCCATACGACTCCGAATAATCAAATGGCAAATCAGTTCGGCCACAGATCACACACTGCCGCAGGTTCGGTTTCACCCCGAACAAACCCATCAATTGCACCTCAAAGATGTTGGTGATGATGGCCTCGTCCAGACCGTCGTCAATTAATGACAGTCCTGACCAAAGTCGTTGATACCACCCACCTAACAACTCGTTATCTGGAATTGCGACATCCAGCAGCGACATCATGTAAGTGGCATGCGCATTTTTAACGATATCTTGGCTGATAGTTTGAAAATGAGCCGTTTCTTTGGCCGCGTTAATGTACGACAGCCCCGGTTCCCGGATATCGCCAACATACTGACCATACGTAAACGGTAATAGGTCGGCGGTCATTTTAAACCCGCGCTTCTTCGCCCCGCGAATGTAAAACATCCGTTTACCGGCTTCACGAGTGAAAAACTTGACCAACATATCGCGTTCCCGAAAGTCCTTTTGGTACATCACCAGACCGTTAAATGTCATGATTCGGCTCGCCATTATATCACCTGATTCTAATAGTCATCCTTCCGATAACCATAGGATTGCAGAGCGGAAGCTTTATCCTTCCAACCTGGTACCACTTTGACCCAGAGTTCCAAGAAGACCTTGTCACCCAAGAGGTGTTCGATATCTTGGCGGGCCAATGTCCCAATCTTCTTCAGCATCGAGCCACCCTTACCAATCAAAATTCCCTTTTGAGTTGGTCGTTCAACGATAATCGTTGCTTGGATGTGAATTTTTTCTTCGTTTTGGCGCTTCATCGTATCAATTACCACCGCAACTGAGTGCGGAATTTCTTGACGGGTCAACTGAAGAATCTTCTCCCGAATCAATTCAGAAACCACGAACCGTTCTGGGTGATCGGTCACTTGATCTTCTGGATAGTATTGCGGCCCATTCGGCAGTTTTTCTACGATTTCTTGCAGCAATTCTTCAACGTTATTGCCTTCCAACGCTGAAATTGGAATCACTTCTTGCCAAGGCAACGCTTCTTTATATTGATCAATGACCGTCAATAAATCATCTGGGTGAACTTGATCAATTTTGTTGATGATCAAATAAACCGGCTTCTTAACGCTCTTTAAGCGATCAATGATGAAGTTATCGCCGGCGCCACGCTTTTGTTCCGCATTCACCATCATCAAAACAGCGTCAACTTCATTCAGTGATGACAAGGCCGATTTCACCATGAAATCCCCTAACTGACTCTTAGGTTTATGGATCCCAGGCGTGTCAATGAACACGATTTGAGCGTCATTGGTTGTGTAAATGCCTTGAATTTTGTTTCGAGTTGTTTGCGCCTTATCGGACATAATCGCCACTTTTTGACCAACCACCCGGTTTAAAAGCGTTGATTTACCAACGTTTGGGCGGCCAACAATGGCAACGAACCCTGATCGATAATTTGGATTATCCACTTGTTTGTTCCTCCTAGTTTAAAAAACCTGTAATAACTCTGGAATGAAGACGAGACAGCCAATCACGACCGCAAAAAAGGCCGCGATCAAGACCCCACCAGCTGCAACGTCCTTCGCCTTCTTGGCTTCTGCGTCGTAGTGGTGGCCAACTAACAAGTCAACGATGGCCTCAACCACCGTATTAAGCACTTCAGCAACCACCACCACAAAAATGGCGAGGGTCACCCATAACCATTCATTAATTGATAACTGGAGCCAAGTACCCAGTCCAAGCGCTAAAATCGCCATCACAATGTGCTTGCGAAAGTTGCGCTCGGTGGCCACTAAACTGTAGACCCCAGTCATCGCGTGGCTAAAGGACTGCAGAAACGACTTATTCTTATTCAGTTGTTTATCGTGTAAGCCCATAGTCGTCTAAAATATCCCGTTGCAGTTTGAACATGACTTTTTCATCCTCTGGTTCCATGTGGTCATAACCATTCAGATGCAAGAATCCGTGAACAACCAAGAAACCCAGTTCGCGTTCGTAAGAGTGTTCCAGATATTCGGCTTGTTCGCCAACTTTATCAACGGAAACGAAAATATCCCCGATGTTTTCAGGAATCTCCGCTGCCAGTTCATCGTCCATGACGATTGGAAAATCATCGTCAGCCGCACTGTCTTCAATCGCAAAGCTGATGACGTCGGTTGCCCGATCCACACCCCGGTATTCCTTATTGATTTCTTGGATTCGATCGTTGTTCACGAAGGTGACAGACATTTCGGTGTTTTCCTTCAACTTAATGTACTCACCCGCATAGTCCAACACTTTTTGAACCAACTTAACGTGTTCTTCGGGAACCCCGTTCTTCGTTTCATCGTAAATCTCTAAATCCATGTTTTCCGCACTCGTTTCTTTTAATTTGTTAATTAGTGTTTTTCAGTGCCTTCGTAGGCGTTAATGATGGCCGCAACCACTGGGTGCCGAACCACATCGTCAGCCGTAAACTGAACAAACTCAATGTGATTAACATCTTTCAAAATGCCCATCGCTTGAACCAAACCGCTACGACTATTGCTTGGCAAGTCGATTTGAGTCACGTCACCGTTAACGATCATCTTAGAACCAAAGCCTAACCGTGTCAGGAACATCTTCATCTGAGCGTTAGTGGTGTTTTGGGCCTCATCCAAGATGACGAAAGCGCCATCCAGCGTCCGTCCACGCATGTAAGCCAACGGTGCAATTTCAATCACACCACGTTCCATTAATCGGTTCGTGTGCTCAGCGCCTAAAATCGCGTATAAGGCATCGTAAATTGGCCGCAGGTAAGGATCAACCTTATCTTTCAAGTCCCCAGGTAAGAACCCGAGACTTTCACCGGCTTCAACGGCTGGCCGCGTCAAAATAATTTTTTCAACGTCGCCGCGCTTCAAGGAAGCAATCGCCATTACCACGGCCAGATAGGTTTTACCAGTCCCGGCAGGCCCAACCCCGAAGGTAACGTCATTATGCTTGATTGCATTGACGTACTGGCGTTGACCATAGTTCTTAACCCGAACAGCTCGACCCTTAGCGTCTTTGATCAAAATCTCAGTGTATAGATCCAAGAAATAGTCCAACGTCCCTCGATCGGCCATCTTCATCGCACTGACCACGTCAGTACTGTTCAACTGAATGCCTTGTTGAACCAGTTGCGTCATCTTTTTGAGAATCGCCATCGCTTTTTGAACTTGGAACGGTTCGCCAGCAACTTTAATCGAATTGCCAAACGGACGAATCGTCACGCTTAAGCCTTCTTCCAAGATGGCAATAAACTGATCTTGAGCCCCTAAAATCTGAACTTCTTGTTCTGGGTTCTCTAAAATAAATTCTTTTTCGGTTTGTGTCGTGTCAGCCAAATATAATTGACTCCTTTACTTTAGAATAGTCTCTAGTATATTATACGACAAGCTTTCGGAAAAAGCTTGCTCTTGTTACGGCGACACTGAAACTGACTTGATAGTTGTAAGTGACAATCAATTTGAGACAGCATCGATAATGATTCAGCAGCCATTTAATTGCCTATGCAGTTACTTTGACGGTTCAAACGCTAACGACAGGTCATTATGATAGAATCGCGATTAATCACTAACTTGCATATTACAATAATACTTTTCAACCTAAATTAAAATTCGATTGATCGTCAAAAACTACATTTCATCATCGACGTCTAAAAATCACGCGGCTTAATACTATTGTTTCAATAATGAATGCGGTATCATATTGCTAATAAGGAGGCGATCACGTGAAAGTTTTAGGCATTCTCGCGAGTCATCAACGCGATGGGTTAACAGCCGAGTTGCTAAAAACCGTTTTAGCAGCGGTTCCTGCACCGAACACCACCGAAACCATTTTTCTCGATGACTATCCGTTTCACCCTGACCAACCACACCAACCTGATCCGGTGCTGGATGAATTAACCGACAAGTTACTTGCCAGTGACGTTTGGGTTCTGGCCGCACCAACTTATTGGGGTGGCTTAGCTGGCAGTATGAAAAATTGCCTGGATTGTCTTCGAGGACGACTGGTTCGGTTTGACACTCGTGGTGATCCGCATCCTGACCGGTTTGAACATAAACACTACCTCAGTATTACCAGTTGTTACGCCAACACCCCAACGAACTTATTGACCGGCGTGACCGATCCAACTTTTCGAACGCTCGACAAAATCATGACGACGGCCGGGTTAATCAAGATTTATGAAATCGTCTTAACCAATACGCAGCACATGACAACCGTTCCACCCGCCAAGCTTCAGGAATGCGCCGCTACCTGCAATTATTTCTCATGGTTGCCATCATGGCCTTAATCACGATGGGGCTTCAACTGTTATTTCACGTCATTACCACAACCAATTTTTGGCTGATTTACGGTAGCTTTGTGATCATTTTCTATGGTTTATTAGCGATAATATTGCACTTTTTTACTGTCGTTAAGCACCGCCGTCATTGATTCTTGTATACAGCAGTTATTAATTCAGTGCCATTCGTACTCAACTGTTCAATTCGGCAATTTCGACACAAACAAAATGACCTTAAACGTTATCGATTAGTTCAACGCCAATCAATGATTTTTAAGGTCATTTGTTGTGTACAATAACTAATTAACCAGCATTACGAGTGAACATGTCGTAACGCATGCGCCCGGTCGAGTAATCCGAAGATGCTCCGAACCATAATGGTACCGAAGAAGATCACCGACACCAATCGAACGGTAAATAACGCCGCAATCATGCCAAGTGAATAGTGCACGTACCCTAACCGAAATAGTTCATAGCCAAACGCAACAATCGTCGTGGTCACTGAAGACGTTAATAAACTGACCCAGTCCCAACGCCGATACCGGTAAACCGTAAATCCTAATTCACTCCCGACGCCTTGAACGATGCCTGATAGTAATGCTGAAATACCAAAAGTACCTCCAAAAATTACCTCAGCAGCCGCACCAAGCACTTCCCCAACAATGGCCGAACCCGGAATTCGGGTCAGGTAAATGGCCAGTGGTCCCGCCATAATCCAGAGACCAAAAAGAATTTCGTTGGCAAACGGACCGACCGCCACGAATAGAATATTGTACAGATAATCCGTACCGACAAAAATGGCCCCAAAGATGATGGCAATCATCGCAATCAGAATAATATCTTGAAGATGGAATTGTTTTTTCACTTGGAAAACACCCTTTCGTATGTTAATTAGTCGCCAATTTGACACCAATCTAAAACAAAGTTAGCAATGATTTTGGTATATGCAATTAACTGATTTAACGACACTGATTCGTTATCGCTATGCGCCATCAACATCTCCCCAGGCCCGTAAGTAACTGCCGGAATATCATACGCCTCGAACCAGCCACCATCCGTCACCGATGTTGACATTTCAGTTTCAGGTTGTTGACCCAATTCGGCCTCATGTGCCTGACGCAATTGTTGAATTGCCGATGACGTTTCGTCAATGGTTAACGGCGGAAAGACTTCACCCTTGTCCACCAACATCGAGTCCCCACCCCAGCTAAAAATGGGTGGACAGTCTTTGAGCCACGGATCAGCTTGAGTCGCCGCAGTTACCTGAGCTTCAATTTCTTTTGTCACTTGCGCCGCCGTTTCATTTGGGTAGTAGTGGACGGTAATCCACAACCGACATTCATTGGCCACAAAGGCTGGGTGAATGCCACCTTCGATGTACGCTGGATTGATTGTATCCGTACCAGCTGGGAAACCAGGATACTGTTTCGTGACCGCCCAATAGTGTTCCAGCTTTTGAAGCGCCGTGATCACAACGGGCATTTTCTCAACCATGCTGGCTGCTTTCAACCCACCACCAGCTCGAAGCATGTTGACCCGATTGCCATCATGGTAGGTGTGTGGACTGCGCAACGTGATCCAACCAGTGATCACACCACCCTGACCCTGAAACTTCAGGTTACTGGTATCGCCCACAATCGCAAAATCGGCTCGTTCGCCCTGTTCCAGTAACGTCTTGGTTCCGGCTTCGCCGGCCTCTTCACCCACGACTGATTGAAATTTTAAATCACCAGCCAGTGGAACTTCAAACTGTTTAAGTAACTTAAACAAATATAAATAGCACGCCATGGCACCCTTCATATCACTTGAGCCACGCCCCACTAAGCGATCACCTTGTTGCACCAGCTCAAACGGATCCGTTTGCCAACGATCCGCATCCGTCACCGTTGCCACATCCACGTGGCCGTTGAGTAATAAACTATGCCCTTGCTGGCCATCGTTCCCCGGCAACGTTGCTGACACCAGTTGATCCGTCGTCTGAAATGCCTGTTGCTTGACCTGAAATCCTAATTCAGTTAACTGCTGAGCCAATTGCGTCTGTAACGGTGCGGTATTTCTCGCTGGTGGGGAAACCGTTTTAAACGCCACTAACGTTTTTAACTGTGCGACCAACTCCGCTTGTTGGGCATCAATTGCCGCCATAAGCGTATCTTTTACCGTTTGCGTTGCTACCATCCAACCCGCTTCCTTTCGTTTGACCAATAAAAAAAGCTCCTGAAGGGTCTTCAAGAGTTAGTCAACGTGCGTGTGATCAGCTTTCCTCCGCGAGTCCTAACTCTATCAGGTTCAAAGGGTCTGGCATTGCCATCTCAGCTCAGTTCGAGCACCCCTAGCTTTTTTTAATTGTGATGTTTATTTTTGGGTAACGTCAATCACCCGTTGCCGTAACTGCTGTGTTGCACTGAATGGGTCATCCGCCTTCATAATGGCGGAAACCACTGCGACACCATCGACCGCCGCCGGTTTGACCGCGTCAACGTTCGTTGCATTCAACCCACCAATCGCGTATACCGGAATCGGCACCGCCTTTTTAATGGCCGTCAACGTCTCAACGCTGGTTTGAACGGTTTCAACGTGGGTCGTGGTTGGAAAAATTGCGCCAACCCCTAAGTAATCTGCCCCTTCGCTTACCGCCGTTTGAGCCTGCGCCAACGTCTTGGTCGTTGCCCCGATAATGGCATCCGGCCCCAACAACTGCCGAGCAACTGCGACAGGCAGATCTTTTTGACCTAAATGCACCCCGGCTGCCTGCACCGCTAATGCAATATCAAGTCGATCATCGATCAATAGCGGCACCTTGAACTGATCGGTAATGGTCTTCACCTGCTGTGCTAATTCATAATAGTCACGACTTGACAGGGTCTTTTCGCGTAACTGAACAAGATCAACACCACCCTGACATGCTACTTTGATGCGCGCTAAAAATGCCGCGTTGGTCAAGTCCAACCGATCCGTCACTAAGTACAATGGCCGTTTAATCGCCATCTTATTCGCCTCCTCAAACTGGTCTAAGCCAATTTCTAACTTAAATCACGGTTAGTGTACCTGATTCAAATCTGGTTGTACAGTACCATTACTCGTTGAAATTGTCGTTTTCCTTGAATCATCGGCAATTTCAGGGTAATTTTTTTATTTTTCGGTTAGTTTTTCCTGATGTTTGCGCATTCAATCGGTAACCAGCCTAAATTACTTAACGAACCAATTATTTTGTACCGAATTGTTCGGACTGCTTGACAATCACCAAGAAATTGCTTATAAATAACGTATTGAGTCCAACGCGACTCACAATTCTCAAAAAATGGAATAGTTCGTCTGGGGTGCCGGTAACGGCTGAGATGATACCCATCGAACCTGATGTAGTTTGTACTACCGAAGGAAGACTGACTTAAATTTGATGGCGGCACTTAACCCCGCCCGAAGTCCTTCCTCCGTCAACTTGGAAGGGCTTTTTTAGTTGACGGAGGGTGTGACTGACGCACCCCATCAAGTTGACCGCACCCCTTTCTCGGTAGCTAAACTACTAAGAAAGGGGCTTTTTTTATGGTTATGGTCAATGGCGAACCAGCGCAACAAGCAGCTGGTCAAACCGTCTTCGCATTCTTAACTGGTCGACAAGCACCAGTTGACAACATCGTGGTGGAATTAAACGGTGAGATTTTACACCGACCACAATTTGAAACCACTCAGATCCAACCGGACGACAAACTAGAATTGATCTCGTTTGTCGGCGGCGGTCGTTAGGAGGCCCCATTACATGACACAACCACAACTTCAGGGACTCGACATTAACGACGTTTATACCGGCATGAAGGCCCGCAACGTGGCCGACTCAACCGAAAAGCTTAGCGCGGCACACGTGACTATCGCTGGCGCTGGCGGTCTGGGGTCTAACATTGCCATTGCGCTTGCTCGAATCGGCGTCGGCCACCTCACGTTAATTGATTTTGATGCCGTCGAACTCAGCAACCTCAATCGCCAACAGTACAAGTTAAGTCAAGTTGGCATGGATAAAGTGACGGCACTCAAGCAAAACCTGCAGGAATTTAACCCTTTCGTGACCATCGATACCGCCATCGTTGAGATTACGCACGACAACGTGGCCGATTTATTTGCCGATTGCGACATCATCTGCGAGGCATTTGACAACCCCGCCGCTAAAGCGATGTTGCTGGATGCGGCCAGTGAGTTCTTCCCACATAAGCCAATCGTGATGGCAACTGGGATGGCTGGTGTTCATAGTTCGAACAGCATCACTACCAAACAGGTTCGTCCAAACGTCTACATTGCTGGCGATAACACGTCAACCGGTGCCGAAGGCTTAATGGCGCCACGCGTCATGATTGCCGCCGGTCACGAAGCTAACATGATTACCCGATTGATTTTAGGTCACTCAACTATCTAGGAGGTCATTCACATGACAACTGAAACTGATGTACTTACCATTGCGGGTCACACCTTTACCTCACGCTTTATTTTAGGATCTGGTAAATATTCGTACGAACTCATTGATTCAGCAATCAAAAACGCCAACGCGCAAATTATTACCATGGCACTTCGCCGGACCAACACGGCCGAAGAAAACATCCTCAACTACATTCCAGAAGGCATTACGATCTTGCCCAACACGTCAGGTTCGACTAACGCTGAAGAAGCCATCCGAACTGCCCGATTAGCCCGCGAACTCAGTGGCAGCAACTTTATCAAATTGGAAGTGGTACCGGATAAAAAATACCTGATGCCCGATAACGATGAAACCGTTAAAGCAACTGAGGTTCTGGCTAAAGAAGGCTTTATCGTAATGCCTTACGTTCTGCCAGATTTAAACGTTGCCAAGCGCTTAGTTGATGCCGGGGCTGCCACGGTCATGCCATTAGCCGCGCCAATCGGGACGAACAAAGGTCTCGCAACCAAGGATCTCATTCAGATTTTAATCGATGAAATCGACGTGCCAATCATCATTGATGCCGGAATCGGTCGTCCAAGCCAAGCTGCCGAAGCCATGGAAATGGGCGCCGATGCCATCATGGCCAACACGTCAATGGCGACTGCCGGTAACATTCCACTGATGGCTGAAGCCTTTAAGCTTGCCGTTGACGCCGGCCGAAAAGCCTTTTTAGCTGAACCTGGCCGCGTGATCGAACACGGTGCCGTTGCGTCCTCACCTCTGACCGGCCTTAGTAAGAAGTCGTAATCACGATGACGCCTTTAACGGTTAATTGGCAGACGTTTCTCAATCAAATGGATCAAATCAACGCCCTATCTGACGCGACACCGGGGCAAAACCGGCTGGTCTACACCCCCAACTGGGTCGCAGCGCAACAAGCGTTGATTCAATTTGGCCAATCAATTGGGATGCAGGTACGCGTTGACGACTACGGAACCGTCTACTTAGACTTACCGGGTCAAACGAACGCCCCAGCAGTTGCGACTGGTTCGCACATGGACACGGTGGCAAATGGTGGTCGTTACGATGGTCTCTACGGTGTTTTGGGTGGTCTTCACGCGATTGCCACCCTGCAACAAACTCACGGGCAACCCCAACGACCACTTCGGTTGATCTCCTTTAGTGAAGAAGAAGGCAGCCGATTTCCGGCAACTTTTAGTGGCTCCAAACACTATACCGGCTTAGCTGAAACGACCGCAATTACGGATCCATCGGGTATCAATTTTGACGATGCTCGACAAACCGCGGTTCAACAATTGCTGACGTTGCCTGGCGTCCGCCACGAACGACCAGCACTACCGGCTAGTTTTACTGAACTGCACATTGAACAGGGACCGCGTCTCGTCCAACATCAAGCTCAGATTGGGTTAGTGACTGGCATCGTTGGTCAACGCCGATTTACCGTAACGGTGTCTGGTACCGCTAATCACGCAGGAACGACCCCAATGGATCAGCGACACGACGCCCTTCAGGTGGCCGTTAATCTGATTCATGAACTTGCCCAGATTGCGAAAACGCTGAGTCCAACGCTTACGTTTACGGTCGGCCAGTTTGACGTTTCACCAAATACCGCCAACGTCATCCCCGGGCAGGTCGCCTTTACGATCGACTGTCGCCATACCATTGATGGAATTTTGGACCAGTTCGAAATGCAGCTGACTCATTTAACCACTAATCACCCAGATCATACCTTAACCATCACTGTTGACCGTTGGGTGCATGACCGACCCGTTCAATTAGCTGATGACCTTTGTCAACTCAATCAAAAGCTGGCTGATCAGCTTGGGTTAACCAGCATGCAACTCGCCTCTGGCGCGGGTCACGATAGTATGATCATGAGTCAGTTTGTTCCCACCACGATGTTATTTGTGCCGAGTATCAACGGCATTAGCCATGCACCAGAAGAACGGACCGAATTTGCGGACCTTCAAACCGGCATCAAGTTACTCACTGCGAGCTTACACGCTCAAGCATACTAGGAGGCAGTTACTATCAAACGTTTAAACTTAACAACCCAAATTACATTAGGCATGATCGTCGGCATGGGGCTTGGTATCGTCGGCGGCCATCAGCTCGCTAGTTTAAAAATCATTGGGGATATCTTTCTACGCTTGATTCAGATGTCCGTTGTATTCCTAATTTTTGGCGCCGTGATTGAAGCCATCGGTAGCCTCGATCACAAAGCCCTTTCCCGCTTAGGCGGTAAAACCGCCCTTTGGTTCTTCGTAACAACTGTGATTGCCGCGGCAATCGGTTTGGGCATGGGACTACTCTTCCGTCCCGGTAGTGGGCTTCAACTTGGTCAACTTCATGCTAAAAGTGCCGTCCAAACCGCCAGCGGTGACTGGGCAACCACGATTTTGAACTTTTTCCCAGATAACATTTTTAGCGCCCTAGCCAAGGGCGATGTGATTCAAGTCATTGTCTTCGCACTCCTCTTCGGTCTTGTCCTGAACCACGCCAATCAACACCAACAGTTCGATGGTGTGCTAAACCTGGTTAAACAACTTAACCAGTTAACGGTTAACTTAGTCATGTTGGTCATGAAGGCGGCCCCCATCGGGATCGGCGCATTGATGATCGGCGTTACTGCTGACAATGGACTTCGTGTCATTTTACCACTGATCAAATTCCTAGCGATTTACGGCGTCAGCACTGGCCTCTTTCTCGCCGCGCTTTTCTTGGGCATCAGTTGGTACGCCCACGTGCCGTTATTTGGTCTGATTCGGGGTTTTTCCAGAATTATGCTGGTTGCCTTGACGACCACTTCTTCCGCCGTTTCGCTACCAATTGAAATGACCGATGCGCATGAGCGACTCGGTGTCAGTGAACGCATCAATAAACTGGTGCTCCCACTTGGCATGGCGCTTAATAGTAACGGTCTTGCAATGTACCTCGCCCTAGTTTGCGTGATGCTAACTCAACTATACGGGATCGGCACCTCTGTTACGGGATTAATGCAGATCGTTGCCCTTTCCGTCTTGGCTTGCCTCGGTACCGTTGTCGTTCCTGGTGGTGGTCTCGTTGCATTGACCATTATCGTGCCAACGCTTGGGTTACCAACTGCTAGCATTGCATTACTTGCCGGAATCGATTGGTTCTCCGGTATGTTTCGAACGGTCGCCAACGTTGTCGGTGATACCACGACGGCAATTGCGATTGCGAGTGATGAAGACGAGTTGGATCATTCGGTGTATGAAACGGTCGTGCATCATGCTGTGAATAAGTAAGTTTTTTCCTCAATTTGTATGCTTCAACTACCAGAAGACCGGTTTTTCTAATCTCTCAATTGGAGATCAGGGAAACCGGTCTTTTGTTGCTAACACTTAACTGACGTGGCAACCCATTTCGCGCTAGAACTCAAATTAGTTTAAAAATGATTGATTACGAACAAATTGCACTAAAACAACAGGAAACCATTGACCTAACTCCTCTTTTGATTGTTGATTTTCGAAGTGTTGAGCTGATGCACTTCAGCATTACTTTCAATCAGATCATTAACCCCACAAAAGGCCCTCAGTCGCAACCAAGTGCGCCGACTGAGGGCCTTTTCTTACCTATATAAATGACCTAAAATACCATGAAATTAACGCTCATGCTTCCGCCGTAGCTTCAATTGCCAGCCGAGACCGGCCAACATCGCTAATAAACTAACACCAATAAGGGTTACCTTGGTTGTTGCACGTTCAGAAGTTTGCGGTAACTTCGGCTCGATGATCGGGTTTACATCGCTCGGTAATGTCATCGGTTGGTTAGTCGCCGACACCGTACCTGACTGAGCGGGTAACGTGCGTTGTTGATCGACTGACTGCTGCTTACCTGATGTCGGTTGGGCGGCTGTCCACCCCACCATTGGCGTATTTTTAATGGTTTTCTCTGGTGCCGAAGCTACCGTTGGTTCAAGTGAACTCGACTTTGAGCTACCTGAATCAGTTGGGGTGGGAGTTACCGGCACCTCAATCATCGGAGAATCCGTTTCCGTCTCGTTAACAATTGAATTACCAGCCTCCGTTGGTGGTGTGCCGGCCGGCGTTGTCTGTTCCGGCCGGTATGTCAACGTCAGCGTCATTTGATTACCATGGTACGTTCCGGTCACCGTTTGTTGGTTCGGGTCAACCAATTGATAGTTCGTAATCGTTGGCGCAGTAATGGTAAATGCCGTACCTTGAGTACCACTTTCGTGCGTTGGTGTCGCAATTGACTGGCCATTTTGATCAACATAGATCACCGTTAACTGCACGGTTGCCGGTACCGTTTCGGTTGGTTGCGCTTCGTATGTTAAAGTCAATGTCATCACGTTACCATGATACGTCCCCGTTACTTCCGATTGCTGTGAGTCGACTGGTCGATAGCCTGCAATCGTTGGCACTGCAATACTAAACGGTTCACCTTGTGTGCCACTTTGAATCGTTGCCGGGGCAATCACATTACCCAAACGATCCTCATAGTTGATCGTCAGCGTTACATTTGATGCAATTTCTTCAATTGGTTCGGGTTCGTACATCAACGTCAACGTCATCACGTTGCCATGATACGTCCCCGTTACTTCCGATTGCTGTGGATCGACTGGTCGATAACCTGAAATCGTTGGTACTGCGATACTAAACGGTTCACCTTGTGTGCCACTTTGAATCGTTGCCGGGGCAATCACATTAACCAAACGATCCTCATAGTTGATCGTCAGCGTTACATTTGATGCAATTTCTTCAATTGGTTCGGGTTCGTACATCAACGTCAACGTCATCACGTTACCATGATACGTCCCCGTTACGAGCGCTTGCTGCGGATCAACTGGTCGATAGCCTGCAATCGTTGGCACTGCGATACTAAACGGTTCACCTTGGTTGCCACTTTGAGTTGCTGCCGGCGCGATCGAATTGCCTAGGCGATCCACGTAATTGATCGTCAGCGTTACATTTGATGCAACTTCCTCAATTGGTTTCGGTTCATACATGAAGGTTAGCGTCATCACGTTGCCATGATACGTCCCCGTTACGAGCGCTTGCTGCGGATCAACTAACCGATACCCAGCAATTTCCGGTGCCGTTACCGCAAAATCAGTATTTTGCGAACCACTTTGAACACTCGGGTCTTGTAGTGCTTGTCCAGTTGAATCAACGGAGATAATCGTGAGGCTCGTTGTTGCTGGAATTTCGCCGACCTGACCCTGGATGAAATTATACGTCACCGTTTCAACAGAATTACCGTCTTGTACCGTTACAAATTTTGCGGTCATTTGCGTTAAATTTTGGTCAGCAGCCGTTGTTTCAACGACTTCATAGGTCGGAATAATTGGATTAGCAACGTCAGTCAACAGACCGCTATCACCTTGAATCCAGTTCGTGTCACTTGGCTGACCGGTTGCCGTCAAAGTTGGCGCTTGTTGCGTCGCCCCCAAATAGTAGTAACTCGTCCCCGAAGCCGATGGGGTCGTTTGATCAATCACCGTCATAAACGTTACCGATTGGGTTTGGGGGTCGGCGATAACTTGACCACTCTTATTCACGTAATTAATTGTCCGGGTCACCGTTTGAACCGGTTCCGCCTGATACGTGTGCGCCAACTTAATCTGGTATGTCACTGGTTGGCCAGTATCTCCAAAGACAATCAACGATTGCCCGTCAGCATCCTGCGTCGCATCACTAATGAGTTGGTACCCCTGCTGTTCATACGCTGCAATCTGCTCCTGACTACGATATAAACTTGTCGTCCCCGCAATGCCACTCAACGTTGGATCATCCGTTGCTGCAACTGTTTTTAGTAGTTGCCCCGTAGTTTCATCAACGTAATTCACGGTTGCCGTTTGCGCAACTCGATACAGCACTAACACACTTTGATTACCATCAATGAACGGAACTTGATCGGCGTCAGCAGGCAACGGTGTCCATTCGCTTCCAGGTGAACTCACCTCAACGCCCGCAAAAATATAGCCAGGCAGATTGGCAACAATGCCATTATCGCCACGTAACGCAATCGGCGTTGAAAGGTTACCGTTAATGGTCTGCTGAAGCGGTTGACCATCGTCGTTCATAATTGCGGATGCTGAACGATCATCCGGGGAAAGAACGCCGTAGTTAACCTGTACCTGCCAACTTTTAAGGAATAAAATCGTGAGCGTTTGCCCATCTGCCGTATAAGTGCCAGTTAGGCCAACCCGTTCTGCTAGACCGTTATTGGCGAGATAGTCACTATTTTGACCACTACCGGTCAAGATAACGCCGGAGAAATCCAATCCCTTATCACCCATAATTACCCGCAACGCCTGCGCAATCGTTGCATCGGTGTTCAGATCAAACGCCGCGTCCACATCTCCTGCTAACACTGATGTCGGGTAAACCGAAAGCTGCTGACCATCTGCTTGTAACAACTGATAATTAACCGTGACATTGCCAATACCATCTTTCAGCGTATAGGGTTGAATGATCCATCCTTCAAAATTAGCACTCATATCGGACCAAGTCGTTGTAAAGCTGCCATAATTAGTGGTTGTATCAGGCAAGATATTAGACCAGCTGAGCGTCACATCATCCAAGTTACCACCGTCTGCCGTACTTGGAAACAAACTTGGATACTCGTCTGATTTAGGATCAAATGCTAAAACTGGTACGTTATTACCCTGGAGATTTTTAACAATAAATGATGGCGTTGTGTAAGTCGTCGTGCCAGTGCTCAGCGTAATTGGCGTTAACAAGAGGTGTTGAAATCTTAAATAAGTTGACTTCGGACTCAATTTAGCGTCCGTTGCTAGCGGTGAAATATCTGAAATTTGGTTATACATTAAATCAACCCGCGTCAATTCTGGTTTATCCGCCAACGCCGAAATATCCGAGATTGAAAACGTTGAAATGGTCACAGTTTGCAGTTTCGTTAACGGTGCTAACGCCGAAATATCCCATAGATTGCCATTTTGAGCAATGTTACCAAAAACTTCTTGGCTAATATCAGTCGATGGGTGAAGGGCAATTGAGGTTAAATTCGTCGCATACTGTAAGCCTTCTAATGACCCCATACTCATTAACGCCGTATAATTTGTCAGGCTGCTTAAATTTTGATAGGTACCAACGTGTTGTGCCGCTTCAGAGGAGGCAAACGTCGTCATTTGCGCTAACGTATCCTTGGTAAATTGAGACCGAAAAGTGCCAAAACTTGCGTACTGATCCGTGTAGTTGTTGGTGTAAAGAAAATACTGGAAGATTTCATCCGGCATCCATTCATCAAGATACAACTGACCGGTTTTCGGATCGATTCCCTTGGCAGTTGTCGTAATACCGGCCGCATAGTCCGCCCCTTGCCAGGCATTTTGGCCGACGACCTCACTTAAACTTGGGTTTTTGAAACTCCACTGAAGATTACCAACCTTGGGGACGTTAAATAGATTAGTTGCCTTAACGACGTTCGTTAACTCAGTTGACGTGGTCGAGGCTGATGGCGAGTCAGCTGGATTCTCGATTGCCGTTACGTTCTGGACGTCATCAGCTTGAGCTTCAACTGGCGCTTGCGCTTCAGCGGTTACAGGTTGCGCCGTGGTGGTCTCACGTAGCGAATCAGCTGTGACCGGGTTGTCAGTCGTCGATTCCGCGCGATCATTGCCGATCGTTATCGGTACACTTTGCGATTGAGTCTGACCATCCTTAGCTAATGATGGTACCTCTGCTGAATTAGCAATTTGTTCATCACTAGGCGCTACCGTTACCTCTGATTGTTCTGGTACTGCGGTTACCGATTGCGCTTCTGTTGGTATCGTTGGGGTCGCCTGTGTCAAATCATCACTCGATCCTGAATCTGGTTGTACGTCGCTTAAAGTCGGTACTTGAGTTGAAGCCGTTGTACTCGTTACCATGCTCACCGATGTCTCTGCCGGAGTAGCTGCATGGGCAATTTTCATTGGTGTTGACCAAATTGTCAGCCCTACTGCCATCGTCGTTATTCCCGCAATAACCCATCGTCGACCGTCCTTATACATTTTAAAATGCGTCTTTGTTTCCATCTCAATCCCCTCCAAAGTCGCTCATGCTGACGTCATTCCAACTATTGCCACTTATAGACAACCAGATTTTAACATTTTTTTCATCATTCAAGCTGAATGATGTCTTGCTTTTTAAAAAGCACATCAGCAGTCAGGTACGTTTTTCTAAAGCATGCCTATTTCAAGTGCTTGAAATCAAAAATGACGGATTAAGTCACCCTAAATCGAGTACCTAATCCGTCATTACTTTGCTCCCGGAACATCAAATCAGTGACTGTCGCACAATAAATTCACTAGGTACTTGCACTGTCGTCGGCGGTGTATCCGGTTCAGACAGTGTCGTCAACAATACCTCTGCAGCCCGTTGCCCCATTAACTGTGGATTTTGCTGAATCGTGGTAATTTGAGGCGTTGTTAAGGTTGCCCAATCCCAGTCATCAAATGCGGCTAACCCCAGTGATTGTGGTACCTCAACTGAATACGTTGACAAGATATGAACGATTCGCATTAATAAAGTGCCCTTTAATGCGTACACTGCAACCTTTAATTGAAGATCATTCGTAACAGCCACCAGTTGGCTATATAACTTTTCATCGCTTGTTGTCGAATCAATTTCAATCAATTTGAAGGGAATTCCCTGCTTTTCACAGCTGTCCTGCACGGCATGGTAACGAGATTGCCGAGCTGTATTATCATCAACAGCTTCACTTACAACGATTACTTTTTGATAGCGTAGTCGAATCATGTAATCTACCAATAACTTGGAATAGTGGTAGTTATCAGTAACGACCATGGGCCAGTTTAACTGGTCAACTTGGCGGTCTACCATCACAGTTGGGACGTGATTATCCAATAAAATCTGATAATCTGCAGCTTGTTTACTCATGGGTTGCAAAATCAAGCCGTCCACTCTTAAACTTAATAAACGTTCGATTTGTGACCGTTCTCGAGCAATTGAGTTATCCGAATTCATCAACATTAGCTGATATTGCTGATTTTCAAAGACTGCGTCCGCACCTTTAAAAAGCATCGACGAGAAAATGTTTTCCACATCAGCCACGATAACACCAATCACAAAAGTCTGCTTTTTAGTAATCGCTTGAGCTTGGCGGTTCACATGATAACCGGTTTCGGTAATTGCCTGAGTAATTTTAGTACGAGTTTCTGCAGACATCTTCCCGTAACGTCCATTCAAGTATCGTGAGACCGTCGTCTTTGAAACCCCTGTTAGCTTAGCAATATCATTGATAGTTGGTGCCGTCTTTTTTGCGTTAATGGTGCTCACCTCGGTTAACTTGTTTTGCTTAATTATACGCCGAATCGCAATGTTAGGAAACCGCTACCCCAGCATCAAACATGCACCACCATAACCTAATACTGATTTAACGCTTCGATTTTTTTAAGTAATTCGTCAAAACCTAGCTTTGATAAAGCGACATCGTTATTGTTCAATCCATCAAATGCTCGATTTTCGAGATTGTTGAAATCATCGATCAGATATTTAGCCATCAAAAAAACCGTAAGTCGTTCTTTTAACTGGCGTTCATAATTGTCGCAGTCTCGAAAATGTATCGTATTTAGTGCAGTATACGCAAACTGATTTGCATCTATCTGAGTACGTTGGGTCGCCATAGTTACGCCCCCTTCACCGTATTAACTGGCCATTCTGGCGCTTTTCCGTTTAAAACCCGGATTACTTCTTTGGCCGAATCTAACGCCATTCGATCCATACATTGTGTCGTATTGGACGCAATGTGTGGTGTTAACAAAACGTTATCTAACTGGTAAAACGGACTGGTCAGTGGCAATGGTTCCTCATCGAAAACATCCAGAGCCGCACCACCAATCGTATGGGTGCGCAACGCATCTACTAATGCAATTTGATCAACTAGCGCGCCCCGACCTAAATTAATTAAAACAGCATCGTTTTTCATTTGGCCAAATTCATGTTCACCAATGCCACGGGTATTGGCTGGTGTAACGGCCATGTGTAACGTAATGATATCTGACTCCGTCAACAACGTACTTCGAGTAACGAGTTCACCCACCTCAGTAGATTCAACATAGGGATCGTAAATTAAGATTTCCATCCCTAATCCACTCACTAGTTTAGCTAATGCCTGACCAATCCGGCCAAATCCCATGATACCAAGCGTTTTTCCAGCGAGATCAAACCCCATATGACGATTTTTATAACTAAAATCACCCCGCCGCATCGCTGCCGTGTTGGCGGAAAGTCGTTTCGAAACGTCTAGAATTTCAGCTAATGTTGTTTCTGCGACTGTCCCCGCATTCGCATTAGGTGTAATAGTTACCCAAACACCCTGTTCTCCCCAAAAATCTTCGTCCAAATTATCATATCCAACACCGTGACGGGCGATTATCTTTAGATTAGGCATCTGCTGAGCAGCAGCATTACTGAAAGGATCCGTCATCAAAATCATTCCGTCCACATTAGCAGCCTGTTTAAGGATCGTGGTTTCATCCTGCTGTGGTAACTCAACTAACTGCGCACCATGTTTTGTTAAGTAGTCTTTACCAACCTGAGCTAAACCGGCTGGAATCGCAACTGTTTTTGCCATTGAAAGTTCCTCCTATCGTAATAAATAGCCGCCATCGACTGGCACTGTGACCCCAGTCACGTAATCAGACGCCTGGCTAGCCAAGAAAACCATAGTCCCCATCAGTTCTGATGGATCCGCCCAATGACCTGCTGGAATGTGGGCCAAAATTTCTGTGTTCCGTTCTGGATCATTTTGAAGTGCTTTTGTCATCGGCGTATCGATGTAACCTGGTGCGATTGCATTAACTTGAATATTGTCTTTGGCAAGCGCATCCGCATAGGCCTTCGTCAAACCAACGACCCCATGTTTGCTGGCAGTGTATGGAAAGATGTATTTCCCCGCTCTAAACGATTGCATAGATCCAACGTTAATAATTTTGCCAGAACCTTGAGCAGCCATTTTGATTGCCGCCTCATGCGCCAGATAGTAAGTAGCACTCAGGTTTAAATTGATTACCCGTTGCCAGTCAGCATCCTTGAAATTCTGCCATTCATTACGAATTTGAATACCGGCATTATTAATTAAAATATCTAAATGCCCAAAGGCCGCAATTACTGCGTTAACAATATCTTTTGCGGCTCCATCCTCCGTGATGTCTCGTTCCAAAAATTGAACTTCATCCTTATTGTCGGCCAATGCTCGTGTTTCAGCCCAGCCTTGTTGATCATAACTAACAATAAATACCTTAGCGCCTGATTTCAGCATTGCCTTAGTGTAATTAGCACCTAAGCCGGAAGCCCCACCAGTAATAAGTGCCACCTTGCCATCCAAACGAAAATAATCAGTACTAAACGTCATCTTAATTGCCTCCTAAAGTCCGTAAATCATCCTGTAACGCAGTCAAAGTCGTTGGATATTCCAACGCTACTGGTAATGATGAATCAAACTGCTGTAATGCTGCTCGCCAATCAAGTTCTCCCTGATCGAATGGTACGGTTGTTGGCCGCCCTTTTGCATCCAATACGTAACTCTTTAAATGTACGAAACGAGTGTACGGTAATAATATTTTCGTGGCCATTTCAGCATCTCGGTTCACAAAAATCCAGTTCCCCAAGTCGTTTAAAAAACCAACTTTGATCTTAGTGGTATCAAATCGATCAAAGAAATCCTTTAATTTTTCCGGTTCAGTATTTTCTTGTGTTTGATCATTTTCCAAGTTCAAATGGATGCTGGCCGGTAAAATGCTAGTCAATTGTTGGCTATCAAATTCTTGACCTGAAACGTAATCACCCAGCGTCATCTTGATATAACTAGCACCCAAATGTTCAGCTTCCCCGATAATCTGTAATAATTGCGGGTTCAATTGCTGGTTAATAAAAAGGTTCTCTGGAACTGAATAAAAGTAAACTAGCTGATGCTGTAAACGAAGTGCATTTAGGGTCTCCAATTCGGCTAACGACCCATCGCCAAATTCTCGGCGTAGTTCAATCGCGTGACGACCGGTTGCTAAGAGCTGCTTGACTAGTTCAAGCTGTGATTTTCCCTGATTGTGTTCTGATTGAAGTACGAGCGTGTTGAGTACAAGTAATGGTTGTGTCATGAAGTGTCACTCCTTATCTAATGATCTAATGTGGCAATTTAGGAAACCGATTGCTTTTAGGTTTACCGGTTTCCTATATTGCCAATCATAATCATCTAACCGTAAAAGTCAACGCCTTTTTTCGTCTGCTAATCATCAATTAACGCCAGTGTTCCTATAATATGTCCGTTAATTGCGAAGGTTCAATTTATTAATAATATCAATCCTGAATTATTCACCAGAAACTCCAAAATCCCCATCAAACACATGATTCAAGTGCTTGATGGGAATTTTACGTTTTC
>NZ_BAABMI010000047.1:0-43381 GCF_054785195.1 Secundilactobacillus muriivasis
GATCAAAAGCCGTCAGTTTTTGAAAAACATGAAAACTGACGACTTTTTTGAAAGGTATGAATAATTCAGGATTATGATAAAACTAACGAAAAGCAATTACTTAGTCTCATCAGTTATGATTATGAAATGCTGATTCAACACGATGGTGTAAACGAATTGTTAACGATTTTAGAAAAAAAGATCCAGTTAAATAACTTCTATACTGTTTTCAACATGACAAGCGAATATGAATTAGAAAGGGCTGATAAATATGGCCAGAAACAGAAAGATGTCGTTTGAAGAAGAACATCAGCGAGCACTAGACTTTCTAAATGACGAGGATGCTTTAGCCAAGATGGTTCAAGAAATTGAAGACTCACCGGATGCTGATCCTCAACTCAAGGCCGATTTGAAAGGCAAAACTTTTAATGAGTATTTGATGGAAAAAGCTGAACCTTTGCGAAAAGCGTGGGATAAAGCGGCTGCTAATTACAAAGGAAATTATTAGTAATAAGTGTTTATTTCCTATTGAGAAACATTTCGATTTTAGGTTGATATGGATAGATAAACGACCTCACGAAGTCCTATTTTTAGGATTCTGTGAGGTCGTTTTTAGTTGAGTAGTATGTGGTATTGGCGACGTGCGTTGAGGCGGCGTTGTTTTCGGCGTCATTGGGGCTTGGATGTTCCGGGATTTGGCGACTATGAATGTCTGATTTTGGAACTGGTTCCCTTCACCGCGCCGAAACGCGTTCGGAGAAGCAGAAGGTTATGTGTAATGCGTCTCGGGTGAAACTGCCTAAAACCCAGGCAGTCTCACCCGAGACACATTACACGCCACCTTCTAACCGCTTCTCCTCACGCTCTGCTCTACAACTTCGACCTTTCCATCTCATCCTCCATCCGGTAAACAATCGGCGACAACAGCCGTCTGAGCGGCATGATGACCGTGAAGAACAGGGCGATATAGAGCAGAATCAGCATATCGTGCCAGTAGATGCCCCAGTCTGGGATGGTGAGAGCCTCCCTAAACATTTGGATCGAGTAGGTGAACGGGAGGAACGGTGCCAGTGCGGCCAGGTCCGCTGGAACGACTTGGAGTGGGTAGACCCCACCAGTCCCAAACAGCTGGACCAGCATCAGCAGGACGCTCACCACCTTCCCGGCATTCCCCAGCATGAAGACCAGGTTGAACATGATGACCAGGAAGACGAAGGACACCAGGTAGAAGGTCATGAAGAACGCAAATACGTGCGGTGGCCGGACGCCCAACAGCCATTCACCCACCAATGTGAAGGTGGCTTGAACCGCTGAAACACCTAAGAAGAGCGTCAACTTACCTAAGTAAGACTCTAAGTGGTTCGGTCGGTGCAGGCCGTTGCGACGGTCGGGGAGGATGTACTCCCACGACAGCAACGTTGTCAGCAAGAGGTCGCCGATCCACAGCGCAAGGCTGGTGTAGAATGGCGTAACCTGTTCACCGAAGGACTTCATCTTATAGATATCCTCGGTTTGGAGCTTGATTGGCGCTGAGAGCAACGAGGACAGCTTTGGATCAGTCCCCAACAGTTTGACGAGGGCGTTCAGATTCTTCTTGTTAATGAACGACATCTGGTTGTTGAGTGCCTTTAACTGTGACTTGATACCGTCCAGACGTTGGCTGATTCGGGTGACCTGAGAAGTCGAGAGGTTGCCGGCACTGGATAGTGCCTTTAAGCCAGGAAGCAGTGACTTCATCGACTGCACAACGGAACTGTTGGCAGTCAGGTTGGTGTTAATTGTTGAATTAAGGCTGTCCAACGCCGGACTCGTGATACCGTTAAAGTTCGTGTAGGCGTTGTTGATCGAGGTTTGCAGACTATCGCCGGTAGCGTTGATCTGATTGATCAGCTGCTTACGCTTAGAGGCAGAGCCGTTACTGTTGGCCACAGTCCGCAAACTGGCGATTTGGGACTTTTGCTTGTTTAACTTTTGCTTGGTGGTTGCCAGTGATTTGATCATGGCAGTTGTTTTGTTGGTTGGCACGAAGTTGTTAATCACGTTCAAAACGCGTAAGTTGCCGTTGATCGTGTCGATAATGCCGTTGATCAAGGTTGCCGAGGTGGCGGTTTGCGCCTTGATCAAGCTGTTTGAGGCACTTCCGTCCGTTGGCAGGCTCCCCAGTTGGCGTTGCAGTTTGTTGTTTTGGGTCTGCAACGACGTGATGCCCGTGGACAAATTATTTTGAAGCGCCGTGTTCAGTTGCCGGGTTGATTCGTTGATGGCCTTACCGTTGTCCAAGACAGCTTGAAGGTCATCGATTTGACTGGAAATCTTCGGCACGTCGGTTTTAACGGTCTGCAAGGTTACTGCGGTTTCTTTGGACGTTTTGTTGATGCTGGCGAGGTTAGCCTGCGTCTTATCGATGGTCTTGATGGCATCGTTTAAGGAAGACCGCAATTGGAGAATCTCCGGTTCCTTTTGGCTCAGGGTTTCGCCCGCCGAGTTCATCATCGTTAAGGCCTGCTTACTCCCGATTTTGATGAAATTCGAACGGATGGTTGCCGTCAACGTATCCTTGGCTTGCCCGGTGATTTTGGTTGCCGCCGGGTTTAGTTTTTCGTTGGATTTGTAGATGACGCTTGGTTTTTGTGGGTTTTCCGTGGCGAAGGTCGCAATTTTAGCAGAAAAATCGCTGGGAATTTCAATCAACGCGTAGTATTTACCACGATCCAGACCATCGTTGGCTTGCCAGTCGTTGGTGATGATCCAGTTGATCGCGTGGTTGGTCTTCATCTGTTTGGTGATCTGCTTACCAATGTTGAACTGCTTGCCCTTGAGTGCGCTACCTTCGTCGTTGTTAACGACCGCAATCGGTAGTCGGCTGGTGTTGCTGGCCGAGTACGGGTTCCAGGATACCGCAATGTTTAAGACGGCGTAGATCATGGGAATGAGCGCTACCGCTAATAACGTGATCCAAATGGTTTTGGTGTGAAAAATGCGCCGGTAATCTTCTTTAATTAAACTGCGTAAGTTACGAAAATGCTGCATGGTTGCTCCTTTGTGTAATGATTCGGGTGGTGACTTCCTTGCTATTCTACCTAACTAAAGCTATGTAAGCAATAACCCTGAGAAAACCGGGCATTGGTTTTCCAGGGTTATTTAAAAGTCTTCCTATATAAATTAAGCCGCAGTCTTGAGTTTGCTCAACAAGCCGTTGGCAATGGTCAATGCTTGGTTGGCGTTGTTCAACGTTGTGACGAGGTTACTGCCGGTAGTGTTGAGAGCAGTGCCTAAAGCTGAGGCGTTAGTCTTCAACGAGCTGATGATCGTGGTTAACTGTTTCAAGTCATTGCTGTTGTTAACCGTGCTGGCCAGCGCCGTTAACTGGTTAGTGAGGTTGGTCATGGTAGTTGCGCTAGTGACTTTTTCGAGGATCGTCATCACGTTGTTGTGGGTTTGGGTGGATAGCTTATCAATAGCGCCCACGAGTTCGTTAAACTGAGATAACTGTTTTTGGCCGTTGATGTAACGGACAAGGTGGCCACGCCAGATCCAGCCCTTCACCTTACCGTTGCCGTTTTTAACGTAGTAGTAAACGGCCTTGTTGCCGTTGGCTTTGCGCACCGTAGCCGTTTTGTAGGTGTAGAAGGTGGTCAACGGGTAGTTATCCGCGTTGTGGGCCTTCTTGGTGAGCTTAGCGGTGGTGTACATGTAGCCGGTCACGGCGCGGTAGGCGGTCTTGGTCATCGTTTTTGATGAGAGGACCTTGGTCGTGGCCTTAGCTGAAGCAGTGGTTGGGGCAGTGGTTGTCGCAAAGATAGCGAAGACCACGAGTAATGCGAGAAAGAGTGCTGGTTTTTTCATGGTAAAAAACCTCCTTGAAAAGTTTGTTTTTATTTGAATTATCAAGCATATCGTTGGAAACGCATTGAGAATTCAACTTAATTGCATTAGAATACAGTGTAAATGATTTTGACCAAAATTGAAAGTGGTCTGGAAACGCCACAGCTATAATGGGTGGTCGCTAAACGGTGTTCTCGTCCCATTATAATCACTTTCTTGAACAACAACTTGACGAGTGTCAATGGCTCGACATCGACACAACTGGTATACTAGTTAATCGGACCAAAATTGGTCGTATTTTTCGAGCAACACATAAAAGGAGCAATTCATGTCAACGATACGCGCAATTTACTTACGAGATCTAAAGGCGATTTTTAAATACCGGTTCACAATCGTCACCGTCCTCGCCTTGGTGGTGCTGCCTAGTTTGTACACGCTGATCAACGTGCGGGCACTGTGGAACCCATATGATACAACCGAAATTAAAAACATTCCAGTGGCGGTGGTCAACCAAGACCAAGGCGCCACGCTGCAGGGCAAACAGCTGGCGGTGGGGGACCAGATGATCAGCACCCTGAAGAAGGATAAACAGCTTGATTGGCAGTTTACGTCTGCCAAAACGGCCAGGGAGCGGTTGAAGAGTGGTAAATACTACGCGGAGATCATCATCCCGAAGAACTTCTCCAAGCACCTCGCCAGCATCGCCTCGGATAACCCGAAAAAGGCGAAGATCATCTACAAGAGTAACGCTCGCGACAGTCCTATGGGTGGCAAGATCACCGAAACGGCTGCTAATACGCTGGTCAATCAGGTGCAACAAACCTTCCTGAAACAGGTTAACCGACAAATCTTCTCGGTGTTAAACATGGTCGGCAATAAGGCTGGCAGCCAACAGGCAGAGATTCTGGCCTTGAAAGACTGGATCGTCACGCTGGGCGACAGTATGAACCTCGCCACCAACGTTCTGGGCGACGTGAACAGTGCCTCGACCAACATGGCGACGGTGTTAACGGGCTTGAAACCAGTGATTTCGGCCTCGCAAAACATTGATGTCCTGCAGCAGAGTAACTCGGCGATGATTACGTCTCTAAACTCGGTGCAGGGAACGGTCAATAAGGCATTTAGTAGTTTAAATACCAACTTGAAGGCGGCGGATGCCAGTGGTAAGCAACTGAACAGTTTGGTGAGTCAGCTGAACAAGACCACGAACTCGACGACAAAGGGGCAAGTGAATTCACAGCTTAACAGAGCGATTCAGCAGGTCGATCTGTTGAAAAATCAAATTACGCCACTGGAAACGTTCCTGAAGAGTTTGAACCAGCAGGCCCACCTGAGTGCCATTACCAGTTTAACGACGACATTGAGTGGGACAAAGCAGTTGCTGACCACTGAAAAGAGTCAACTGAGCCAGTTGAAGCGAACGGTAACGGCGGCTGGTAATACCAGTGCGGCTGACCGGGCGAGTGCCTTGCGAACGGCGCGGCAGATCAACGGTAACTTAACGTCGGCGCTGACGCAGTATAACACCAGCGTTCAGGGACATTTGAGTGGCATCAGTTCCAACTTGATTTCAGCCACTCAAAAGTCGCAATCGATCCTGAAGCAGTTGAAAGCTGCCAAGGGGATTGATGAAGACTATCTGGATAATGCCATTCAGAGTAATAAATTGATTGCGTCAACCAGCGGTAATCTGGAAACGAAGTTGTTGGCTTATCAGAGTGACGTGAAGAAGATGAGTGATCAGTTGAAGTTAACGGATGATAACGATATCGTCAGCATCATTACGGTGTTGCAGAACAATCCGAATATGATGGGCAACACCTTAGTGAAGTTGTTCAACGTGAAGGACGAAAGTATTTACCGAGTGAAGACCTTCGGGGAAGCCTTCCTGCCAAGTTACGTGACGATTTCCATCTGGGTCGGCTGTACGATGCTGATCATGGTGCTACACACCACGGTTCCAAGGGAGGAGCGGCGCTTTAGAAACGCTACGCCACACCAGGAGTATTTGGGTAAAATGCTGACTTTTGGCACGTTGTCATTGGTGCAAACGGCGATCATCATCTTCTCGTCGGTGCTGCTGTTGCACGCCCACGTGGAAAACTTCTTCGTGATGTTGGTTTTCGGGGTGCTGACCTCGATGGCATTTACCAGCATTGTTTACACCAGTGCGTCGCTGTTCGGGAACCTAGGAAAAGCCTTCGCGGTGATTCTGGTCGCCATGCAGCTAGCCGGAAGCGGCGCCATGTACCCAGTCCAATTGAACCCGTGGATCTTCCGGGTCTTCCAACCACTATTCCCATTCACGTACGCCATCGGCGGCTTCCGGGAAGCGGTGGGTGGACCAAACCCAGAAACGGTCTTCATTGATATGTTCATCCTAAGCCTCATGACCGGTGGCATGATTCTGTTGGGGTATCTGTTGAAGAACCCGATGGAGAAACATACCCGGCGGTTACTGAGTGATTTTAGGAAGACGGGGATTGGGCAATAGAATAGAGTGCGGAGAAAAGCGGTTAGAGAGTGAAATATAAGGGCGTCCAAGCAATACTGGCCGGGTTTTGGCCAGTATTGCTTGGACGCCCTTATATGCAACTCTCTGCTTTTCGGAGCACATTTCGGCGCGGTGGCCAGAAGGCACTAGAGTAGGTAATCTCACTATAAAAGTAGTAAGCGGAAAGTCGAATCTAAAGAGGCGCCGAAAACAAGGTAACCTTAATGCACATCACCAGCACCACTCTGTAGAATAAAAAACAAAACCGCCGCAGATTCCCCAATCCACGGCGGTTTCTTCATCTAATTTCCAAATACTAATACCAAGCAGGCTTATCCCCATCCGTACCAGGCTTACTAATCCCAACCGATTCCCGAATCATCTGACTAGGCTCATCAATGATCTGAGTCACCAGCTGAGCAACGCTTTTCCGTGAAACTTCGGTGCCTTTAAACGGCTGACCTTTAACAGTCAGTTCGTAATCAACGGTGTTTTCATCTTGGAACCAAGCTGGCCGGATGAGCGTGTAGTCGGTCTTACTCTTCTCAACGACATGTGTCGCATCTGCGTAGGCCGTTAACGTCGACCCCAGCATCATTTGATTCCACTGACCGTATTTGCCAGGGATTTCGTTATAAACCCCATTGGCGGAAATCCAAATCAGGCGTTTAACGTTCGCCTTGTGCATGGCGGTGACCACTGATTTGGCCTGTTGGGCGAGATTTGATCCGTACAGGTTGGCGTAGATCAAGGATTGATCTTGCATAATCGTCGTCAACTTAGCGGTGTTCGTAACGTCTGCTTTGACGACGTGCACGTGGTCGTTAGTTAGGGGTAAGTCATTCAGCTTTTCTGGATGGCGAACCAGTAGGGTGAGGTTGTCGAGCTGATGACCAACTTGTGGCAGTAAGTTTTGAACAACTAGCCGAGCAATAGACCCACTTGCACCAAGAACTAAGATATTTTTCGACATATTAAATCGCTCCTTTTTTATAAAAAATGAATGCCAAGAACACTAATAAACATTAAAATCAAACCGATAATTTTTTCACGGTCAATGCGAACGGAGAAGGAATCGAATAACCCAGCGTGTTCGATAATGGCGCTGAAGAGTAGTTGGCCAAATAACGCTAGAACAACGACCTGCCCCGTGCCAATTTTAGGCACTAACCAGGAGCTGCAGAGAATATAGGCGCCACCAATGAAGCCACCAAACCAGAGCCAGTGATAAGTTGCAGTACCACTAATTGCGGCCTTAATGGTGGTTAAATCGGCACGAGTAAGGATGATGACAACCAACAAAACTAGCGTGCCAATCGTAAACGAAATCGCAGCCGCCTGCATCGACGAGTTAAGCGCAACGCCTAAGTGGCCATTGATCGCCGTTTGAGTGGCCGTTAACATGCCCGCAATGACGCCGAATAGTTGATACAGAAATTGATGTTGCGGTCGGTTCTGCGATTGAGTGGCTTGGCCCATTGGATTCGGTGGATTGAACACCCCAATTGTAATGCAGACGCCAACGATGACGAGGATGATCCCCATGAGCTTGATCAGCGTCATGGGTTGCGTTGGCGAGTTGAATAAACCAAATTGATCAATGATCACACCCATGATGATTTGCCCCAAAATGGGGAGTACCGAGGCCTGAATGCTCCCGAGAACGTTAAATAGGATGATGTTGCCGGTAAGACCGATCACGCCTAATAGCCCACCCAACCAGATCCACCAAGGCTGAGTGGCGATAAAGGTTGAAGTAACGGTGAGCGATTGACCAGTCAATACGCATAGGATAATCAGGAAAAGCATCCCAATCGCAAATGAAATGCCAGAGGCAACGTAGGGCGATCCTACGAAGTGACGCAGTTTTGAATTGATTGCAGTTTGGGTTGCTAACCCAGCACCCATTAAAACGGGTATCAGCGCTAAAATTAACACGCTATCCCTCCAATATAGTTGAATTACACTTGGCAGTGCAATTAGTAGATTACAACCTATAGTGCACTTGAGGTCAAGGCGAAAGCTTGACGAAAATTAGCAGGAACTAAAAAAGGCCACCGCAGGAGTCGACTGAGCGTCCTGTGGTGGTCTTCTTAGTGTCGTTAGTAACGGCGAGTTGGAACGGGATTATTCCCTGAGTAGAGGGTGATCTGCTGATTAGGATATTGATGATTCTCGACGATATCAATCATCCCTTTAGCGTAATCCGCGTAACTAATGTAGTCGTTGGTGCCATCATTTGGGTCGTCAGTTGGTAAATACAGATCACCGCCAACGTGGTAGTGACGAGTCATCGTGCCATCCGGATCAAAATTATAGGGTGGGGTGACATAAGTCCAATTGACACCGTGGCTTGATTTGAGAATCTGCAGGCCAAGGTTATGGGCCTGACACAGGTCCTGCATAAACCGTGGGTAGTAGTTGTGCCAGTCCTGCAACTGGCGGCGGTGTTTTTCGTCAGTGTAGAGCGTATTTGCCCCACCAACTTTGAGATAACGGGTTTGAGACCCTTTAAGCAACGCGGTCACGTGCGCCAGTCCTTCACTATGGACGGATTCAGTTTTAGGGGCCCACGCCCCAACGGCATCGATAACGGCATCCATCCCGAGAACGTCGGTCCTTGATAAGAAGGTTGGCAACAAGGGGATGAGCGTGTTTTCGATGGGCAACACCAGTAACGGTATGTCCGCGACGTTGTGCCTCTTTAAAAATTGCCCGACCGGCATGGCCAAATACGCCGATAATCATTAATTTCATGCTGATGGCCTCCTTTATGTCAAAGGATACAACCTCAAGTTAACTAGAGGTCAACGATTTGAATCGTGGTCATTGACAAGCTGATCATACTGGTCAAAAGTTGATTGCGCAATTTCGTTCGTATCATCAACTAAGTGAATGCGCTCAGTTCCGGCGTCTAAGGCCGTTTCGTAATACCATTGTTTGAAGTGTAGGTGGGCCATGGAGGCGTTAAGGCTGTCAATTCGGGACTGTAATTCGTGCTCGTGCTGTTTTAAGAAATCGTATCGGGCTTGGAGCGTCCCATCGCCTTGGAGTCGCCAGCCTTCGAACGTGGCGCTATCCTTGATCGAAACGCCAGCGTCGCGAAGGTCTAATATCATTTGAAGCGTTCGGATGTCATCTTCGGTAAATTGGCGTCGGCCACCTGAATCGCGCTTGAGGAGGGGCAGCAACCCCTCTGCATCGTAGTAGCGAATGGCCTGAACGGTTAAGTTGAGTTTTTTGGCAACGTCGCCGATGCTGTATGTGATGTCGTTATTCACTTAGGTCACCTTCATTTTTAAATTAGTTCGAGTCATACTGCTCTAATGGTATCATTATCGGTACCTAGTGAGCGGATTAAATCAAAAGATTATCGTGAATACGGGGGAATAATAAATACTCCGACAAAAAAAGAGCGCTCCCGCAATCCCGCGGTCAGCGCTCTTTTCCTTGTGCATACTGTTTAACTAATTTAATTGACGATAACGCCAAAGGCCAGATTAAGCTTCAGCAGCCGCAACCGTTGGCAACGTCTCAAACTTCTCGCGGATAAAGCCAGCTGATTGGGCCAACTTTTCCTCTTCTTCGTCAGTGATTGGTAGGCGAAGCGCCTCAACGATCCCAGTCTTGCCAATGATGGCAGGGTGGCCAACATACGTGTTGTATTTGTCACTATAACATGAACATGGGCAAGCCAGGTTGGCATCGTCCAGCACGGCGCGGCTCAGCTTAACGGCGCAGGTTGCGATGGCGTAGCTGGTGTAACCTTTGCCGGAGTGAACGGCCCAGCCGCCGCCACGAGCTTGGCTTTCAAGTTCCGTCAAGTCGAGACCGCGTTCTTCAGCGAGTTGTTCGATTGGCAAGCCGTTAACGGAAACGGTTGACCAAGCGACGAATTGAGATTCACCGTGTTCGCCAAGGGTGTAGCCAGTCACGTTCTTAGGATCAACGTTGAAGTTTTCGCCAACCACCTTTTGCATCCGCGCGGTGTCCAAGAAGGTCCCAGTGCCCAGCACTTGGTTGGCAGGCAAGCCGGTCGCTTGTTGGAGATAGTAGGTGATGCAGTCGCAAGGGTTCATAACGTCGATGATCACCCCGTTAAAGCCGGAGTTCTTGATCTTAGGCGCGATGTCTTGAACGATTTCACGAGTGTATTCAAATTCAGCCCAGCGGTTACCACTCGCATGGTCGAGGGCGTGAATGTTGCCGGACGTCACAAATAAGATGTCCGTATCAGCTAATTCGCTGTAATCGTTCATCTTGATGGTCGTATGAGAATCCAAACGCGCTTGGGCATCTTGTAAATCAAGTTGCTCAGCACGAGCCTTTTTCTCATTTTTGTCGATTAAAATCAATTCATCCGCGATGCCTTGACAGACAAGGGTGTAAGCGATGGTGGAGCCAACGTGGCCCACACCGATAATGGCGTATTTTCTCATATGTATTAACCTTCTTCTATGTAAATTCTAATTATGTTTTAACGATAAGCAGAATAACAGAGGATTGTTGCGTTGTCAACAGCTGTTGGGATGATTAAGATTAGTTAGTGGTCATAAATCAGCCACCAACGCTGATATGATGGGCTTTGCTTAATTCCTAGTAAAATAAACAATTTTTATAGCGCATTCATTAGTGGTAAACTACCCAAGTTAATCAAGGAGAGGCGAATAAACCTAAACCTATGCGGCGAAAGGATCAAGCGGTGAGTGCGGCGATTCGGCGGCCGGATCGGTCGAAAAATAAGTCAAAATAAGAAAGGCACGCTCAGAAGGTGATACTCCTGAGCGTGCCTATTAGTTTAGTTAGATTGAATATATCAGGGACTACCGAATCACAACCTTCATTCCAAACGGCACGTGCTTATACAACCAGTACGCATCCGCCACCGTTAACCGGATACAGCCGTGAGAAGCGCGATGGCCTAACATGGCGCCAGCGGACGGAATGTAGGCACCGCGGGTGTTGATCGGCACACTGTGGAACAGGTAGACCCCGTGACCCTTCCAAGAAACGTAGTAGCGAGCGCCGCCGAGTGGTCCCATGAAGACCGGACCGCGTTCTTTTTGGATGTGATAGGTGCCAGATGGGGTTGCCGCGCCGGCTCGACCAGTTGAACAGTACATGACGTACAAGATCCGGTCGGTTTTCGGATTGGTGCTACTGTGGAAGTAGACCCGTTGGCGCTTTTTGCTGACGTAGATCCAAGCGGATTTGTAGCGCTTGAAGTTTGGATAAGCCTTCTTTTGGGAAGGTTTGTGCCAGTTAAGCGTGGTTGTTTTAGCCGGAGTCGTTTTAGCTGAGGCCGTTGAAGTTGCCGTTATCAGGCCAAAGCCAATCACGAGGCTGAGAAGTGCGAGTATGAGAAAACTGGTCTTTCGAATTGAAGTCATCTTGATCCCACCTTTGCGGTATTTAACGCTAATGATTGCTGTCTCAATTATACCATGAGGGCGGGTGGGACAAAATACAGCACAAAAAAACAGGTCACTCAATTGAGTAACCTGTTTGCGTAATCATTAGGGCGGTATGTGGGACTCGAACCCACGCGTGCCGGAACCACAATCCGGTGTGTTAACCAAACTTCACCAATACCGCCATCACAGCGCAATAACTATTATAGCATAGTTAACTACGCGATGGTGCATTAATTTGAATTATTTTGGTAAACGCCGTTACTTTTCGGTTGAATCGTCAGTTGCTTCGAGTTCGCCAGCCTTGATCATCGCCAGTGCGCGTTGATATTCGTTGACGGTTTCAGAGAAGGGATCCCAGAACTGGGGCGTGACTTGGCCTACTTTGCGGACCTCAACGCCCATTGCAGTTGGGATGAGGTCGACCGCATCACCGTCAGCAACCTGCAGTTGTGCAATGAGTTCGGCGGGCAGTTTAACGATGTAATCACCATCAGGGGTTTGTTCAATTTTTCCCGTTTGTGCATCCATGTGGAGGCCTCCTTAGTCGAGTGGTCCGGTGATGCGTTAAAAGCATGAAACTATCACCACGTTGCCACTAGCGTATACGGCCATTATACAGCGAAACGACGATAACATGAAATAATTCGGAAAATTTGGTTAAAAAGTAATCTATTTGACATCTTACGAAACGGCGTCAGGTCAATGAAAACGGTTGAAAATGCGTTCACGACTAAAAATTAATTTGATCTGTTCGCCTGTAATTTTCAATTGGAAGTGTTAAACTACAACGTATGACCGGTACGTGATCGAGTAAGAAATCGAGTTGTGTAACTTCCTTGGCTTTGAAAAGGGGGTCTTGGGTGTGGCAAAACGTTACGTTGTCACCAGACCAAACGAGCACATTGTGCACCGGACGGATAGCCTTCAAACGGTTACCCAAATTACTAAGCGACCTAAGTGGGTCGTAGAACAATATATTAATAGTGACAAGTTGCTTGATGGCTGGAAGATCGTCGACCAGAATCAGGTAGCGAGTTAGGGGAAAGGCGCCGTTTCACAGAGATGTGGATAGGCGTCTTTTTTTTGCGAGAGTGTGGAGGGAGGCGGTTAGGGACTTGCACCTAAGGGACTTTCGCCAGAATCCCCGTTTTTGGGGGATTGTGGTGGAAGTCCCTTAGGTGCAAGTCCCTGCCTCTCGGAACACGTTTAGGCTACATAACAGCCTAGCGGTAACGTCGGCAAATTAATCAACGCTAAGTTAAGCAGCAAGTTCAATCTTTACCAACATAAAATTATGAAAAACGGCACTAACGACAACTTTAAGGCGTTAATGCCGCTCTTGACGTAGCCAACTGAGACCAATACCTGTAACAGAATTCATCAAAATACCGAATCGAATTCACGTTCAAACCACATAACAGTCCCGAAGTAACACTGGCTTACACTCAAATCCTAAAGTAAGAAAATCACGCAATGCTTACCAACCTAACCCCACACCCATCAACTCAAAAACCAGAATCTGCCCCAAAATGCAACTCATTTGCGCTTCATAGTTATTTCAAATTTTGGTAATAATTCGGGCATATGTATTTGTTACGCTTAATGCATGGAATAAGACCGTGTTTATATCAAACTGAAAAGGAGCGAACGACCATGGTGACTAAAATGCTGATTCAAGTCATATCGGTAGTCACGTTAGTATTCGGCACGTGCTATCAAAGTGTGCAAGCATTAGCCAGCAATACCAAACGGATCGAGATTCAGTCCGCGAGGCTAATCGACAAGGATAACACGGCCCCCGCAACGGTGAAGGCGGGAAGTGAGCACGAGTTGGTGGTCAACTTGACCATCAATAATAAGGACGGCGACCACGAGTCTGGGACGACCCAACTCTGGGTGCCGGAGCAACAATTAACACTATTGGAAAGGAAAGTGACGTTTGAGCCAGAAACAGCGGCAGATAACGCCCGTTTAGTTTATGAAAAATTATCGAACAATCAGCTGCAATTAAGCTGGCAGAAGGTGGCAAATACCGCAACGTTCAAGGTTGAATTGCCGGTTCGTGTCAACCACGCGATGACGGAAATGCAGTTACCCATTGCGGTGGGGAGCGCAACCGACTACCTGCAACCGTTGACGGTATTGAACGAAGATGCAACGGATGATGCTGTGTCTGAAATTACGGGTGATCCGGGCTTGCCGGGTAATATTTTGGCGAACCTCGATCAGTATTTAACTGCCCAACAAGCCCAAGAAGAAGCCGAAGCTGCGGCTGCCAAGCAGGAAGCGGATGCGGCAGCGCAAAAGGAAGCTGAAGAACAAGCTAAGGCGGATGCTGCGGCGAAGGCTGAAGCTGAAGCAGCGGAAAAGAAGGCAGCAGAAAAGAAAGCGGCTGAAGACAAGGCTAAACAGGAAGCGGAAGCTAAGGAGCAGGCTGAAAAGGATGCAGCTGCTAAGAAGGAAAAGGAACAGCAGGAAGCGGATGAGGGAAAAGAGACTGCGAAGGCAAAGGCAACTTTGAAGGCGCGGTCGGCGAAGGCTACTGAAGAGTCGGCGAAAAGTAAGGAAAAAGAAGCTGACGATAAAGCTGAAACTAAGGGAACGGACTTGGGCCAAAAGTTACGGCAAGCTGCTAATGATGGCATACCTGAAAGTTTCTTTAACACGATTACGTTAAAAAACGGTAATCGGGAACAGGATGTTTCCGCCAACAATAGTGAAATTAACATGGACGTCTATGCCAACGAAGAATTCGAGTTAATTTACAGTTGGGATATGGACGAGCTTAAGAAGAAACTCGGTACGACTAAAATCGAATTGGGTGACTTTTATACGTTTAAGATTTATGGGTTGAAAGAATTGGGTTCAAATGGCGGTGGCGTCATCAAGTCTGGTAACACAGAACTTGCAACCTATTCCTATAAAAATGTAACCGTGGATGGCAAATATGACCATCAAGAAGTCACAATCACGTTCGATAAGGCCATTGCGTTGCAAACATCGGCCAAATTCAATCTGACCATTAAGCAGGAATTAATTGGCGGCGACCCAGTGATTTTTGAGTATAACGAAGAAGCGATTGTGACGGGTGTGCCGGATCAGGTTTTAAACTCAATTGATAAATCCGGAAAATTCGTTGGTGATCAAATTGAATGGACGGTTACTTTGAAGGCAGAGTTATTCTCAAAGCCGGTTACATTTGATGAAATCACAATTACGGATGTTTTAGGGTCGGGACATCACTACGTTACTGAGGATGGCCAGCTTAGCGGCTGGACGATTACGCATGGTGGCAAACCCGTTACGGATCAATTCACTGCGACCAATTCAGGCGTTTTTAAAGGCAAAATAGCGACAGAGTTGGAAGATGATTTAGTCATCACATTCCGAACTAAACCGGATGATGGTGTGAAGGAGACGACGTTTAAGAACGCGGTTTCTGCAGTTGTTGGTAAACAGAAAACTAAATCAATTGAGGCAGAGGCTTCGATTTTTACAACAAAGAAGACATCAGGAACAATTGTAAAGGATGACGCAGTTGATGCCGATTTGCTCTATGAATGGAAGCTTGAAGTGGATTTAGGGAACAGTATTGTTTCGGCAGAAAGTTTAAAGGATCTAGAAATTTTAGATACCTTAACGGGTAATCATAAATTTGACGAAGATAAATTGAATTTAGCAGTGTACTCGGATAAGGATCAAACTGGTACTAATTTAAAGAATTACTTTAAAGTGACGCGGATGAGCGATGTTCAATTTAAAGTGACCGTAGATTCTGATCGAGTGGAAGAACTAGTTAGTGAAATCGGATCTAGTAAGCAGCTCTACTTTGTTTACCGTACCGTTCAAACAAAGAGCGATATTACTAACGCGGAGAATAGTGCTGAGGTTAGCATTAACGGTATGAAAGCCGAGACTGGTAACCAAGGCACTGATGGTAAGGGTAAGCTCATTACTAAAGATGGCGCGTACGATGAAACTAAAACGGGTGCCGTCGTAAATTGGACACTTAAAGTGAACCAGTCAGGGCGAAAGTGGTCTCAACTCACGGTAACGGATGAACTCCCAGAATATATTAGTAAAGATGACCTCAGTGAAATTAAAATTGGTAATAAGACGATTAACATTGGTGAAGAAGTTGAACTTGAGGACGGTACTATGGTGAAAGTAACATCTGGTACTACCAACGATAAAGGCGAGTTTAACGAAATTAAGTTAACGTTTGAGAACATCAAACAAGCCTATGACGTTAAGTTCACCACCACCCACGCTTGGAATGGTGGCGAGGCTAAGAAGTTAACTAATAAGGTAAAGGCGACTACCAGTGAAGGCTATACCGAAACTACCGACAAAACAGTTACTATTAAAAAACGAATCGCCGGTAACGTCTTCAAGGACGGTAAAAACCAGTTAGCCAACTCAATTGAAGCTGGAAAGAACCATGTTCAGTGGCGCGTTGGCTTTGGTACACGACTTGATGATAACTTCAGTGGAAAAGACGGCGATATCAACACGGTGACCATTGAAGAAACGTTAAATGGTGGTAGTCATAACTATCTTTCGTTCCCGACAAAAGAAACGGATTACCGGCTTTATGAAATTAAATCAGTCGGCGAAAGTGACAATAGTAGTGTAAAGGGCAACGAGATAGATCAAAAGGAATACGAAGTAAAATTAACGCCAGATCAAAAAGATCAAAACAAAATGACCATTGAAATTACGTTTACAGGAAGCGATAAAGCATACAAACAACTCATGTTAGTCTTCGCAACACCAATCGACTTAGACGCATGGTTTGATGAAGATGCTGATGAACCTTCTGAAATGAAGGGGTATGAATTTAAAAATGCTGCGGAGGTCAGCTATGACGGCTTTAAACCAGTAGAAGTCACCGGGCAAACTTCCCTTGATAAAAACGGCGTCTACGGTTCTAAAAATGGGACGGCCGTTAAAGACAGTCGTGAGATCAGCTGGGAAGCAATCCTGAATGCAGACGGTAAACGGCTGACCAACGTGACGATTACTGATAAGTTATCTGAGAACCATGAATATCAGAATAAAGAAGACATCAAGCTTTATACGGCGGATGTCCGGCACCGTGTCGATGATGATAAGTTAATGGTCGAAGTCGTTGGTAAAAAAGCGATTGATCCGGCTGATTACACGATTGAAGGTGATCTCGACGACCCACATACCTTTTTGATCAAGCTTAAACAGCCGCTGACAACGGCGTTGCTAATAGAATATACAACGACTCGAACGAGCACAAGTTCGCAAACGTATACGAACAAGGTTAAGCTAAGTTCGAACGAGGTCTTGATCGAAGCCGATGCTGAAGAAACAATCTCTGCCTCCGGTGAAATTTGGGGCTTTGATGCACGCTTTAAGAAAATTATCGGCGACGATAAGGATCGCCCATTAGGCGGCGCAACGTTTAAACTTCAAGAAAAAGAGTATACCGCTGCTGATGATGATCCGGATGCTTGGCGGGATGCCACTGATATTCGTGGTAACGCGATTGGCGAAATCACGTCTCCTGAAAGTGGTAATTTTGTAATCCGTGATTTAAAGACGTATTCAGATTTCAGATTAATTGAAACGGCTTCAGCGGAAGGGTACGATCACCACATCGAACCGATTACGTTTAATAAAGCGGCTGTTGAGGATAGCGACTGGTTGGAAACGAAGTACTACGTTAAAAACTGGCCGGTAACGAAACGAACTGCTTTATCGATCAGTAAGGAAGTTACCGGACTTACCAACCAGTCATTTGAATTTAAAGTGAGTGCGAAAATTGATGGTAAGCTCGATACGAGTTTCAACGGAACTTACCCGATTGCGCAAAGTAACGAAACGGTGACTTTTGAAAACGGGATTGCGACATTTAATCTTTCTAAGGATCAAACCATTAAAATTACGCAATTACCGGTTTATCTGCCAGGAAAAGACTTAGAAAAACGCCAATACGAGATTGAAGAAGTTAAAGCCGAAACTGACAACTTCGAAACTCAGGTTAGCGTTGATAACAAGAAACCCGTAGCAGGGACGACGACGGGTGAAATTGGGTTAGAAGATGACGGCGATAAGCATACGGCGGTATTTTTCCACAATAGCTTAACGACCGGTAACTTCATCTTATCTAAACAAGTCAATGAAGCGGATGGACAGACTGATCCGACTGCCGCCTTTAAATTTAAGATCGCTGCAACTCTGGACGGTCAAGACTACACGTCGGACGAGAATTCATTTGAAGCTTACCGAATCAATGCGAACGGCAACTTTGGGTCAAAGGAACTGGTTAAATTTATAGATGGTCAGTTGATGCGGGTTTCTGATTCGGATGAAGTGGATGTGATTACCCTCAAGGCTAATGAACAATATATGGTAAAGGATCTGCCAGAGGGCCTCTCGCTGAAAGTAACCGAGTTAACGCCGGGGCACTATCACGTGACGAGTCAACCGGCTGGACAGTTAGATGAGGGCAACTATGTCACAGAAGCGGTGGTCGTGCCGGATAAGACGGTGAGTTTAAATACCACCATTACCGTGGCCAATGCGTTACCGGTTGGCAACTTAAGACTCAATAAAGACGTGTTAAACCAAAAAACAGGCGACGACAACCTCGACTTCGAATTTACACTGACGATCGATGGTGAAGATGCACTGCGTGGTCAAGAATTCTTCGAAGTAACGGGCTTAAGCAAGCAAGATGATGTTCAATTCAAGTATGACGAAGATCAGAAGCAACACCTTGCAACGCTGAAGTTAAAACACAATGATCGCGCAACGATTGTTGGATTGCCAAAGGGTGTTAAGGTGACCATCACCGAAAAGACCCACGACGGTTTCAGCACAACTTACCAAGTTAACAACGGTGATCAAGAAAGCCAGGATGAAGATGGCCCGACCGTGACCATTCCGGATGGTAAGGCGATTACGGTCAGCTATGAAAACGCTCGGCCAGTAACTGGCAAACTGCACATCGAAAAAGCGGGTAATAACTTACCTGCTGACCAAAACTTCAAGTTCAAAATTGTCGCTCTAGACGATACTAAGTTAACTGGCACTTACGAGGGCGTCTTAAAGCAACGCGGCGATGACGAAGGAACGAACCACGAAGTTGAGTTTAAAGCCGGTGAAGCGAACACTGATCTGAAAGCTGGTCAGTACCTCGTTATCCAAGACTTACCACTTGGTCGCTACGTGGTTAGCGAAAAAGCGACTGATGGGTTTGCTGCTAGCTGGACGGTCACCGCACAGGATGGGTCTAACTCAGACGAAACGCCTGCAACCGATGACGGTTACTATCAAGCGAAACCAGCAACGGTGACAGAAAAGACAACGCCACAAGTGGTTTATACGAACAGTGTGGTTACGGGTAAACTCGAAGTAAACAAACGTGTTGCAAGTCATGAAGAAGCGGATTTAAATGCTAAGTACGACTTTGAAATTACAGCAACAAAGAATGCGGATAAGGTACGTAATAACAGCTACGAAATGATCATCAATAACGAGCAAAAGACACTGTCATTTAGTGGTGATACTGCTAAACTCACCTTAAAACATGGTGAAACGGCACTCGTTAATGGCCTTCCGGTTGGCGTTGAACTTGCGGTGAAGGAGATTCTTGATGAGGATAGTGAGCTAGTTGCAACCTGGTTGATTGGAAACGAAGGTACTGATTATCACGAATTGGCTGACGATAATGTACCAGAAGTGACAATCAACGACAGTAAGACCAGCGCGGTATCCTACAAAAATACGCGGACACCGGATGGTGAACTCATGGTGAAGAAGACCATTGAGGGCAGCGTTAAGAAGAACCAGTCGTTCAAGTTCAATGTTCAGTTGACGGCTGAAGAAATGACACATTTGAGTGGCGAGTATCAAGTTCGAATTTATGATCAAGATGAATTGCTAACAAATGACTCAGTACCGGTCGAAAATGATCAAATCACATTTAATTTACAGGGTGGTCAATGGGCAGTTATTACAGGTCTGCCACTTGCCAAATACCAAGTAGAAGAAGTTGATCCAGAAGTTGCTGGTATGCAGACAACTTGGACGATTAACAGTAGTGAAGAACAGACTAATGATGATCGGATTGCAACGTTAACGAAACCGTTAACTGTAAATGGTCGGCAGGTAGTTGCATTTACTAACTTACTAGAAACTGGCAAATTACAAGTTAACAAGTACGTTGCCAGTCACTTAGACAAGGACTTAAACGCAACCTACACGTTTGACTTACAAGTAGAAGAAAATGACGCAGACCGCGTTAATGGGAATACCTACAAGGTTACCAGCAATGACAAACAACCAGACCTGACGTTTGAGGACGGCAAAGCGGTTCTTAAGATTCAGGGTAGTGGCAGCGTAGTCGTAGACGGATTACCAACTGGTATTACAGTAGCGGTTAAAGAACGTGTTGAGGATGATGACTTGGCGGCGAGTTGGTTAGTTGGTATTGACGGCGATTACGAAGTACTAGCTGATGATGACTATCCAGAAGTTGAAATCCAAGCTGACAAGGATGGCGTGGTGTCCTACAAGAACACCCGAGATCCCGATGGTCAACTGAAGGTTGAAAAAGTCATCAAAGGTAACATCGATGCCGATAAACAGTTCAACTTCGCAGTTCGGTCTACAGATGATAATGCACCGTTAGATAAAAAGTACCAAGTTCGGACTTACGACCAAAATGGGAATATCGTTCAAACTAGGGACATCGAAGCTGACAGTGGCGACATTAACATCAAGTTAACGGGTGGTCACTCAGCGATTATCTCGGGCTTACCATTGAAGACGTACCAAGTGCACGAAAGTCGTGCAGGTATTGCTCACATGGTGACGACCTGGACGCTGAACCACGAAGGTAACGCAACAACTGGTAGAACGGCAACTCTCGAAAATGCCTTAACTGAAGATGGTATGCAGACGGTGACTTTCACCAATGAAGTACCAGAAGGCGATTTAAGACTTGAAAAGATTGCTGAAGGGACGTACAGCACAACTGATAAAATTGAGTTTACGATTCAAGCAAGAGGCCGTTTGACGGGCAAATACAACGGTGTGCTTTACCAAGCTGATTCTGCTAAAGAAATCGGCAAGGTATCGGTTGAATTTAATCGTCGTGGTCGGGCAAGCGTGAGCCTAAAACCTGGTCAGTACCTGCTGATTAGCGGCTTGCCAACCCAACGTTATCAAGTAACGGAAGAACGGCAAGCTGACGATGTGGTCACAACTTGGGAAACGGATACGCAAACGGGTGCTGGGCGGCGCGCCGCTTGGGTAACAACCAAGGAAAACCACACCGCCAGCGTAACCTTCACCAACCGAATCGATGTCGGCAGCCTCACCCTCAACAAATGGGTAGCCAGCCAACACGAAGATGACCTCAAGGCGGAATACAAGTTTACGTTAGCAGCGAGTGATGATGATATCGTCAAAGTGGCTGATAAGGAATACGAAGTTAAAGGTCACGGCGAAACGACACACGTGAAATTCGACGAAAACGGAAAAGCCGAATTAACGATGACTCACGATACACCAGTGACCATCAACGGCTTACCAGTTGGCGTTGAATTAACGGTAACGGAAACGACAATCAAAGACTTTGTTGCCACATGGCGCGTGAACAACGCTGGTGATTACGTTGAGTTAACGGATGATGCCCAACCAACAATCACGATCGATGACACGCATACGCAAGTAGTGTCCTACAAGAACACCCGTGACCCTGAAGGCCAACTTCAAATCGAAAAGCAAGTCACAGGTGCAGTCGCCGATGAAGATGCAAGTTACGACTTCATCATCGAAACCCTCGATACCACCACTGGCGAAACAACACCGGGTGATGGTGATGGCGACACGACTGAACAGCCAACCGAAACTGAGGATGGCGATGGGGACGCAACGGAACAACCAGTTGGTGATGAAACTTCGATGGACACTGAAACTGAAACACCGACCCCAGACGCAATCAACCTCCTCAACCTTAATGGCAGCTACTCAGTGCTGATTTACCAAAGCGGCACGGATAAACTGCTCCACAAGGACACGGTTGAGTTCGATAAGGGTCAGGCAACCTTGGCACTTAAGGCTGATCAGTATGCGGTAGTCAATGGCTTACCATTGCACACTTACCAAGTGCGTGAAGTTGATCCGGAAGTTACCAACATGTCAACAAGCTGGTCAGTAAATGGCGGTAAGTTGACGGCTGGCCTTCAAGCGGATGCGCATGAACTGACAGCTGATGGTGTGATGACGGTGTTGTTCAACAATGTAGTAAATACTGGCGACCTGTCGATTGAAAAGCAGGTGACGGGTGCGGTGACGGAAGCGGATGAACAACAAGCTTACGACTTCACGGTGACGGCTTACCGGGAAGTTGTGGATGGCGAGGTTGAAGTGGATACCGACTACAACCAGCAACACGCAGCGACCTTAACGGCTGCTAATGGTGCAGCAACAACGATTCGACTGGATTTCAAGAAGGGCGAATTAGCCGTTTCACTTAAAGCGGGTGAACGGTTGACGATTCATAACCTCGATGAAAACCGGGTAGTGACCGTGACGGAAACGCCGTTAGCGGACTTCATCACGACTCACCGAATCGGCACTGAAGCCGTGACAGCTGGCAACGAAACGCACCAGATCACGATTGGCGATGATGTGACGAAGCACGTGACCTTCATCAACGACAAGCCAGCAACGCCAGAAGTGGCTTGGCTCTCATTGACGAAGTCGGTGCTAGGCAGTGCGGGCGAAACTGACCGCGGGTTCGACTTCACGGTTCAACTAGTCGACCACCTCCAACAACCAATCACGGGCATCGTCAAAGTGGTGAAGACAATGGCAACCGGCACGTATGTCAGTGGCGAAATGCTGTTTGACGATCACGGCACAGCAACGGTAACGTTACAACACAACGAAACCGTCAAACTGGAAGTGCCAAATGGCGCCCACTACCAGATTGCTGAAACGGATTACAGTGCGGACGGCTACGTAACAACGACCAGTCAGGGTGGCAATCCTGAACGGACGGGCTTAACGGTAACCGGCATTGCGCACCAAGTTGATCCAAGCACGGCGCTGGTGGTTTACTACAACCGCGCGGACACCACGGATCCGGATGATGAATTAGCGCATACGGATACTGAGGATGACCAAGCGATGCCAGAACTCGTTGGCCCAGCAACGGATGATGGTAGCGGCACAACTGGTATGACGGATGCCAATCCACAAGCGCATACCGGCACTGGTGGCACAGGCACATCAGGTTCGGTGACACCACAGGCTTACACGAGCGGTAGCAGCAAAGGTATTTTGCCACAAACTGGTGAGTTCCTCAGAAATCATTGGGTAGCAGTCCTGGGGTGGCTGTTGCTGATGGTGCTAATTGGAATGATGGTTTGGCGTTACCGTTTAAATAAAGAATAGTAATTAGGTGAATGATGGGCAGTCAAAAACGGCGCCGATGACCAACGAAAAAGTTGGTTATCGGCGCCGTTTTACTTATACGCGCAATTGCATATCCGAATTATAAAACTGGGTGTACGTCAAATAACACGCGATGACGCTCCCGATACTCGTCGACGCCAGCAACATAAACGTCACCATGATCTGGTACATGATGGCCTTGGTGGGGTCAACGCCGGCGAAAATCAAGCCGGACATCATGCCGGGGAGACTGACGATGCCCACCGTTTTAGCGGAGTCGATGGTTGGCGACATCCCGGTACGAATCGCCATGCGGACAATGTGGGACGAGGCCTGCTTTAAGTTAGCGCCAAGGGCCAGTCGCTCCAAGACGCCTTGCCGCTGGTCGTGGAAGCTGGTGTTCATGCTGCGGTAGGCCAGCCCAATGGCGACCATGACGTTACTGCTGATCATCCCGGAAATTGGGACGATTTGGCTCGGCGTGAATTTAACCGCCCCAGCCAACACGAGGAGCACGATGGTCAGCAGCGTTGCGGTGCCGATGGCCAGTAAGCTGATGGGAAAGGCATGGGGAATCCCGTTGGCGCGCTTCTTGGCATTTTGCGCGGCGTTGAAGATGATGATGGCCACCATGAGGGCGGTGAGCCACACACGGTCGACCCGGATGATGTAGGTCAATACGTAACCAACGACAGTCAGCTGGATAACGGCGCGAATCACGCCGATGACCATGTCGCGTTCGAGGCCGATTTTTTCCTTTAAGTTAATGGCTAGCGCGATGATGACGAGCACGATTGCGAAACCTAGCGCGGTGGGGCTAACAATTAAATTATTCATGAGCGTCCTCCAATCGGCCAGCTTTGATGGTGATCAGTTGCTCAGCGGCCGTAATCTCTGTTTCGTCGTGAGTGACGGCAATGACGGTCACGCCTTGATCTCGGTATTGGTTGATCAACCGGTGAACGACGGCTTTGGTATCGGCATCGAGGCCGGCGGTAACTTCGTCCAACAGCAGGACTTCCGGCGTAAACATCAGGTTGCGGATTAGCGCCACGCGTTGTTTTTCACCACCGGAGAGTTCGGTGATGGGCTGCGTCAGCATTTCCGGTGCAAGGTCAACGTTGGCTAACGCTTGTTGCGCCTGTTTTTCGTCAAATGCTTGGTTGCGGATTTCGAATGGAAAGCTAAGGTTATCCTGAACGGTGTCGCCGAAGAGGGTGGGTTGTTGGAAGCAGTAGGAGACTTGTTGACGGTAGGTTTGCTTCGGGTAACTGGATTGGGGTTGGCCTTGAAACAGAATCTTGCCGGCTGTTGGTGTGAGTAAAGTGGCTAGTAAGCGCAATAGGGTACTTTTTCCGGAGCCGGATGGGCCAACGATGGTGAGGTTGGCACCGGTTGGGATGGTTAAGTTGATGTCGGTGAGGATTGGTTTGTTGTCTGGGTGGTAGCTTAGGTTTTGGATGTTGAAGATAGCGGGCATGGTGGCGGTTCCCCCTTTTTGGATAGAATAGATTGATTCTATTATAGCTTAAATGGGGTGGGAGTTGGGTGGTGGGTATTGTTGGGGTAAGGGGAAAGATAGTTAGGTTAGCGTTAGGGCAGGTTTGGTGTTGTAAGGATTGAAGGGACTTCTTGACTTGGGATTATGGTAATGGTGACGCAACAGCACAACTGTTATCTAGCCTAAACGTGCTAACTAACTCAGATCCCGGCCATATAAGCTAAAAAAGCCATGAATTCCAGATTCGGGAATTCATGACTTTTTCAGCTTATATTCTGGGATCTAACCGAGTTAGTTAGCACTCTCCCGATATTCATCCAAATCCAACACAATAAAGTTAATTGATTGGCCGGCTTCAACCGTTAATTCGAATGGGGCGCTTGGTACTGGGACCTCAGTCGTTTTAGCCAGTGCCTTGCCGATGGCGTCTGACGCCTTTGAGACGGCGTCGGCATTGTTGGTGCCTAATACCTTGACGCTTGGGACGTCTGGAACTGTGACTTGAATATGGTTGATGACCGCTGTTGGATCAAAAATTGCTGGATAGACAACGCGTTGCATGGAAAAGCCTCCTTGAAGTAGCGTTTCGAGCCAACGATGCGTTAGCGGAAACGGGTTCGACTAGTTTAACATCACCAGGTTGCGCCATGAACGCGGTGCCCAGGATGCCCGATAAAACAATCTACCTATCATCATATCGAATTTAGCGTCAAAAGTACACTCCCACAACGGAATGTTAACCAATCCAAAAGAATTTTTCGAGATTGGTTGACACTTTTGGTCGCTATTTTGTTTGTAGACGTGTAAGCAGTTGGCCAACCTTACAAAATACCTTAAGAGGAGACTCACACATGAACAACATTTGGAAGAAAACGACCCTGACCCTATTAATGAAAAATGCGGATGGTGTTATCGTTCGCCAAAGCTTCAGTAACATCGTTCAACGCCCAACGGATCAGATGGTTCAAGGCATGGGCCAAATCATCGCAACGTTGACCGGGCTGACGTTTGAAGCCGCGGTACTGACAACCACCGATGACGTGATCAAGATCAAGGCAGCCGTTTAAGGCCATAGGAGGACATGATGGATACAACAAAGACAACGTTACAACTACGCTTCAAAGGTACTGATGATAAGGTTCACAGTTTTGGTTTGGTCAAAGCTGCGCCAAATTTGGATCAACAGACGGTTGAGCGAGCAATGACCGAAATCATCGAATTGAAATTATTTAGTCGCAATGGGGTAGAAATCTACAATGAACCGGTCGGCGCCGAGTACGTGACGACCAGCCACCGCACCGTCTTCGTCGCGTAACCCGGTCTGCCCCCGTTCATTTTCGTCGATGGCACTGAACGGTCAAGGGGGCGAGGCACATGCAACAACGGTTATTGGTAGCCATGATGTTAGTGGTTGCCGTGCATATGAAGAGTTTGGAATTGGTGATTTTGGCGGCTGGATTATGGCCGCAGAGCGAGAGTAAGCTTGATTAGGTTTTAGAATACTAAGTAATGTGAAACAGGTACGGCCGTTTTTTGGTCGTACCTGTTTTTTTGGTTTAATGTTGATGAGTGGTTGTGGCGACGTGCGTTGCTGTTACTTAGTTTTCGGCGCCGCCAGGGCTGGTATTTCTGCGGCTCAACCTCGTTGGTGAAGTTTGTCGGCGTTGGGGCGTTCTGGCTTCTGCGCCGAAACGCGCTCCACGAAACTGGGAGCTATGTGTAAGCCAACTTTAGTAAAACCGCCCAAAGCCCAGGCGCTTTCACTAAAGTCGGCTTACACGCCGCTCCCAAAGCGTTTCGTTCCGCGCTCTGCGCTACTCATACAAAAAGCCAGCGCCCTTCAACGCCTTCCGAATCGCCTTCAATTGCGCCGGCGTCTCATAGCCAATCGTATGCATATGCACGCCGCCGGTCAATTCGGAAAGTAGGTGGCCTTCTTGCTGTTTGAGCTTACCCATGAAGAGGTTGATGTCGCCTACCGTGCTGATTTGGAGCTCGCCCTTGAGGTGACCGTATAGCGGGTGATCCACGATGACGTCCTTGATGACGCCACCGTTGTCGACGATTAGTTTCATTTCCTTAGCGGTGTCGCTTGGAAAATGCCGGCAGACGAGGATGGCTTCGTTGCCGTTGCCCTTATCGTATTCGTAACCACGTAACGTGGCGATGATTGGGTCGCCGGATGCTCTTAATAGCGACACATCGCCCACAATGGTTTGACGACTAACGCCAAACTGCTTCGCTAGGGTACTTGCACTAATCGGATGATCGCTTTCAGAGAGTATTGCTTGGATTCGTGACCGCCGTTCCAAACTGGTCATGGGATCGCTTCCTTTCGAGGTTTAGACTTGTTAGGTTTAGTTTAGCAGAGTTTGGGGTGGGTGGGGAGAAAGATTTTGGTTGAGCGGTTTTGAAGAAGGTTTGGGGAAAGAAAACGCCCGTCAAGGCATCTCGGTAGAGGTGGTTGGCGGGCGTTTTTTTTGCTTTGGTGGCTGGTTGCCTTCGCTTTTGCTTGGCAACGCCGCTGTTTTTGTAGTGCATTTATTTGGTGAGTGGTTGGGGCGACGTGTTTTTGCTGTTATGTTGTTTTCGGCGCCATTGGAGCTGGAGTTTCCGCAGGTCAATTTCGATGGGGAGGCTTGTCTGCGTTGGGGCGTTCTGGCTACCGCGCCGAAATGCGTTCCACGAAACTGGGAGCTATGTGTAAGCCAACTTCAGTAAAACCGCCCAAAGCCCAGGCGCTTTCACTGAAGTCGGCTTACACGCCGCTCCCAAAACGTTTCGTTCCACGCTCTAGATAAACAAATTAGTCCCCCGCTGCCGAGCATCCCCAAGATAAGTTGCCACGCCGCCGAACTCAACGCCGTCGATCAACTCTTCCTCTTCAATGCCCATCAAGCCCATGCTCATCGTGCAGGCGACCATCTTTACGCCGGCGTCCTGCGCCTTTTGGAGCATTGTTTCCAGTTGGTCGACGTTGTTGCTGTGCATGAGTTGCTTCATCATGGCCCGGCCAGCGCCGAAGACGTTCATCTTTGAAAGTGGCAGTTTCTTGGCGCCCTTTGGCAATGCGATATCAAACGCCTTAGCTAGGCCCGTCTTGTGAACCTTCACGCCCGGCTTCTTGATGACGCTCAGTCCCCAGAAGGTGAAGAACATCGTGACCGGTTGGCCCATTGCGGCCGCCCCTTGCGCGATGATCAGACTGGCGATGGCTTTGTCGAAGTCACCGTCAAATACCACGATGGTCGTACCTTCCTTGGTGGTCGTAATCGTATTACCGGCCGCCTGAGCCGCTGGGGCTGCTGCACCTTTTTGCAGAGTAGCGACAACTTGGTTGCCCTGAATCTCGTTAGTCATAACCTGATTGCCGGTTGCTTGGGCCCACGCCACGATATCCTTGTGGAAACCGAAGTCTGACGCGGTGACCGTGACCGTACTTCCTGCAGGCATATCGGCCATTTGATTCTTGACCTTCACGATTGGGCCGGGGCATTGGAGACCACAGGCGTCGAGATCAACGTGAGGCGTATCTGCATTTGCTGAAGGGGTCGCTGGCGTTGGTGTGTCAGCGATTGGTTCGGTGACTTCTTCAACTAAGATTGGTTGCTGATCGCTGGGGTCATACTGCGACGTTCGGTAAGTTTTCAGCCCACCGTCTAAGTTGTAGGCATCAAGGCCGTTTTGGGTGAGGATTCGGCTCACGTTATACCCCCGCAGGCCAACCGCGCAGTACACGTAGATTGGTTTGTCAGTTGGCAGTTCGCCTAACCGGTCCCGAATCTGGTTTCGCGGAATGTTGATGGCACCCGGTAATTTGGGATTGGCCAATAATTCGTCGGGGTTGCGGACATCCAAGAAGGTCGCGCCACTAGCGAGGAGGTCATCGACTTGATGCCACTGAATCGTTTTGACGAGGCCGTGTTGCAAGTCGTCCGCAATGTAGCCGGCAAAGTTAACCGGGTCTTTGGCAGAGGCGTATGGCGGTGCGTAGGCGACTTCTACGTCAGCCAGTTCGTTGACCTTGGCGTGGAAGCGAATGGCCGTGGCGATGATGTCGATGCGCTTCGTAACCTTGTCCGTTCCAATTGCCTGAGCGCCTAAGATGCGGCCGTCTGGTGCGTAGAGCACCTTCAAGCTAAGTGGCGCCGCACCGGGATAGTAGCTGGCGGATGATTGCGGGTGTAAATGCAGCGCTTGATAGTCGATTCCAGCCGCCTTTAACGACCGTTCATTGGCGCCGGTGCTAGCGGCAGTCAGCGCAAAAATCTTCGCAACTGAGGTGCCGAGTACGGCAGGGTTTTCCCGCGAAATACCGCTCAGTTGGTCAGCTAAGTAGCGACCTTGGCGGTTAGCTGGACCAGCGAGTGGGATCGCACGCTTTTGACCGGTAATAGCATCGGTGACGTTGATGACGTCACCCAGTGCGTAGATGTGAGCTAAGTTAGTTTCGAAGTGCTCGTTGACGTTGATGAAACCGCGTTGGTCGGTTTCGATGCCGGCTTTTTTAGCTAGTTGTGAGTTTGGTTTAACCCCAATGGCAAGAATCACCAGATCGCTGGCAATTGGGTCGCCATGGTCGACTAACACTTGTTGGCCGTGGTCACTGAAACCGGTCAATTTGGTGTTAAGCAGGAGGCGAACCTCGTTGAGTTGAAGGTGTTCGTGAAGTTCTTGCGCCATTTCGGTATCAAAGTTAGGCATCACTTGATTAGCGGCTTCAACGAGGGTGACGTCTAAGCCCCGGCGACGTAAGTTTTCCACCATTTCAATCCCGATAAACCCACCACCAACGACCGTTGCGCGCTTGGCGTGGTGGTCGTCGATGTAGGCGGTGATTTGGTCAACATCGGGTACGGTGCGGACGGTGAAGACGTTGTTGGCATCTGCTAAACCGGGGAGCTTTGGGACTACCGGGGTTGCGCCGATTGAAAGTACCAATTCATCATAGTGGTCAGTTACTGAACCAGTTGGTCCTTGAATGGTAAGTTGTTGCTGATCAGCATCGATGGCTGTCACGGTACTGTTGACGTGAACGTCAATGTTGAAATCTTGTTGCATGTCGTCGACGGATTCGACTAAGAGGTTGTCGCGTTCTGAGATTTTGCCACCAACGTAGTAGGGCAACCCACAGTTGGCGAAGGAGATATAGGGACCGGCCTCGTAGATCACGATTTCGGCTGATTCGTCTAACCGGCGTAACCGGGTAGCGACGGATGCGCCACCGGCGACACCGCCAATAATAACAACACGTTTTGACATATGCTCACGTCCTTTTCTAAGTTGTTTAGAGTATACCCCTAGGCGGTATCTAAATGCAACCTAAAAGATGAACGCTTACATTAGGCGAGATTACCGATTTGTGGTATCATACCTATGCCGGTATACTGTATTTACCGAAATTAGTGTACACTTAAAAAAGTGAAAAATGAGCCATTAGAGGAGGTCGAAGTCATGACATGTGACCCCAAGTTAATTAACCGCCTGCGCCGGGCCGAGGGCCAGCTGCGCGGTATCCAAACGATGATGAAGGACGGGCGCGATTGCGCGGACGTCATCACCCAACTATCAGCGGTGGAGTCCAGCGTGAAGCGGGTCATGAGCTTGATCGTGGAGGAAAATATCCAGCAAAAACTTGCGGATAAGGACGATGAGAGCGGTGTGGCGGAGAGTTTGAAGTTGATTGCAAAGTTATAGAGTGTGAAAAAAAGCGTTTAGAGCGTGGAGTATAAGGGCGTCCCCCTATTATTGGCCGGTTTTTGGCCAGTAATAGGGGGACGCCCTTATATGCAACGCTCTGCTTTTTTTCACACGTTTCGGCGCGGAAGCCAGAACGAAGTAACGAAGGCAAACTTCACTAGGTAGTTGACCTGCGGAACAGTGAAGGTCAAGCGGCGCCGAAACCAAAGTAACAGCAATGAGCATCGCCGGAAGCACTTAGTCGAAATCAAAGTAGCAACATTGCACATCGCCCAAAGCACTCATTCAAAACTAAATCTAAAAACACATCAATCCCAAGCCTTCCCCCCCACAAACACCCCCAAACTATACCAATCCACCCGAAAATTGTTACCGCCACCAAAATTGTGTTAAAATCGACACAATAGTATCCGCAACAAGCCAGTAGTATAAAATACATAACCAACGATAATGGTTCTGGGAGTGATTAGATGATTCGTTTTTGGGGACAGCCCCGTTTTTCAATGGAAACGTGTACGATGAGCGGTTTCGAGCTCTTTATTCGTCAACACGATGAAACAACTGGTAACTGGGTCGTGCCGAAGGATTTTAGCGTTTTCGGTGTGGATCAAGTGACAACGCTCTTGCGCAAAACGGTGGCCGCAATGCCTAGTGGGCCGCTGGATGTGTCGTTCAACTTAGATCAAGAACAGTTCGTGGATGAAGCGTATTGTCAGGTACTCTCTGGAATTGAAAAACAATCGGAAGTATCAATCAGTGTTGAATTGACGGAACGTTTGGGCAACGGTGATAAACCGCTCAGCATGGCGGGCTTGAAGAAGGCTGCGAAAGCTTATTACGATGCGGGTATCCCGGTCATCTTAGACGACGTGGGAACCGGCGAGAACCAAACCAATCTGGTTGATGCGCTGGATCCCTATGTAACGGAGTATAAATTCGCCCTGCAAAACGTTCGGGATAGTGAACCAATGGCGGAAATCAAGACGCAGGTCGATTTCTGGCGGACGTTGGCGAAGGAACATGGGAAGCATTTTACGATCGAAGGCTTTGAAGGTCCTCAAGACACGCGGTTGATTCAACTGTATAAACCAAATGCCGTCCAGGGGTATTACTTTGGCCGCCCGCACGTGTTGCCGATTGCTGCGGATTTTATTGAAACTGAATTCGAATAATCGTGGTCGTTACTGTCTGAACGGATGGTGGCGGCTTTTTTGGTCAGGTTTGAAACTTCCTTGAAGAAACTGTGAACCCGCCCGCAACATTGGCCGAACTTGTTACAATTAAGGTAACCCCAGACGAAGGAGTGATCAGCATGAAAAAGAAGCAGACGACCCGACCAACAGCGGTGACGCCTCGTGAATTTGTGATTACTTCACCGCTGATCATTGACCAATTGACCACCCAGTTGGCGATTTTGCCCATTGAAAACGTGGAACTGGTGGGTGGCGATACCGCGCAAGAGAACCAGACCGCAGTCATTACCGCCGAAGTGACACCAAGCCACCCCGAAGACCTGTTTCGCTGGTACTTAGACGACCGGGCGCTGGCGTTGCAACCGCAGAATAAACTGCACCTCATGGACGTGCCACTGTCATTGGACGGCATGACGATCAAATGCATGGTGATGCGCCCCGGTGAACAGGGGACGTTGAAGATTACTGCCGAAACAACGCTTCAAATTGCGCCACAGTTACCGAACATCGTGGCGTCTCAGCCGTTGCATCAAGTCGCTGCTGGGAGTACTTTGCGCTTATCCGTAGTTGGCAAAACTGCGCAGGATGTGGGGTATCAGTGGCTGTTTGAAGATGAACCGATTCAAGGTGCGGTGGGGGAGACCCTGCTGGTGCGTGGGTGTGATGCGCAGCATGGTGGGACCTATACTGTTCAGGTGAACCGAGGGTTTCGGCGGGTGGCGACTTCGGTGGATGTGCGGGTGGTTTAGGTGGGTTACTAGATATCGAGCTAGTTATTGCAGCCTATTTTGGATGCTAGATATCAGACTTGATTATGTAGGTATTTTACGTGAGCCTTTTGGGTCTGAGGAAGTTGCTTAATGCTGGGTTAACGGCTGAGTTTATCTTGGTATACGTGGTGTGACTAGTTCTATTGGCAAGGATTGAACTAGATTCTTAACTCGACATCGAGGAAGAGGTTACGGGTTCTATACTGTTATATAGCCTAAACGCGTTAAAAAGCGCAGACCCCGGCCATATAAGCAACCCTATCACAAATTCCAGACCCGGGAATTTATGATAGGGTTGCTTATATTCTGGGGTCTAGGCGCGCGTTTTAACGCTCTTCCAAAAAAACAACAACATTAATAGCTTTAATTCTAATTTTGGGTTAAAATGATTACAGTTATAACGATGAATCGTTGTAATGCGAATTTTCATTGCGTGTCGGGACCCTTCCCCTGTAAGAGATCCCGATAGTAGTCCCCAAACAATTGGAGCGGAGCAGTGAGTTGCCCCACTCTTTTTAAATCACTATATTCATCAAGCCTTATTCATCAAGCATAGGGCGTCAAGATTGGAGAATGACATGACAACCATTCAGACAACCGGGGTCGGCAGTGTGTCGACTCGGAAGCCGGTTGCTCAGCATCATTACCGAATAGGTGGCACTATTCTCGGTCATGACGAACTTGTGAAGGCTCAGCGTCGGATTGAGCTTTCCGAAGCAGTATTCACATAGGTCACTATCTCATTTGGAGGTAGTGATTTTTTTGTTTGATTTGAATGGATGTATTTAACGTTGTTCAAGGTCAAAGCGTGATACTATAAAACAGTGAAATACAATAACTCTGAGAAAGTAGGTCTGACCATGCCAATTGAAAAAAGCAATCTTGACGAACTGACCCGGCTAAAAAAACAAATGAATGAGTACCGGCCATTGTCAAAAATTCAGGTCAGACAATTGGAAGCTAATATTCGTTACGAACACGTGTGGTCTTCAAATGCGATTGAGGGTAACACGTTAAATGAATACGAAACAACTTCAATTTTAGAGACCGGACTGACTGTGCATGGTAAACCGATTAAAGATGTGCTTGAAACGCTTGATTTAAACGTCGCTTATAATTATATGCAAGATTTAGCTGCACATAAACAACCGCTGACACAGCAGATAATTCGTAATCTAAACCGATTTGTTACCACTAAAACGGCAGCTGATTTAGGAACAGCGGGTGAATATCGAGCGATCAACGTCTGGCCCAATGGGTTAAAAAATCACCCGTACGTTGATCCATTTGATATTCGGCCGCAAATGGCGGAACTTATTGATTGGTCTAATACGGCACATAATCAACTTCATCCAGTTATTTACGCTGCTGATCTGCATCAGAAGTTTGTTTCGATTCATCCGTTTGCCGATGGTAATGGTCGAACGGCTCGATTGTTAATGAACCTCGCGTTAACTGAAGCGGGGTATCCGGTGATTAATATTCAGCCAGATAAAGTTTCTAGAAACACCTATATGGACGCACTAGAACATGCTCGTCAGACGGGTGACTTAACTGAACTTGAAACGATCATTATGCACTATTCCAAAGAAGCATTATTAACGCAAATCAAGACGTTAGCTTTGAATGAACAAAATCTTAGAGATGCAGAGAACGATTTGAAGCAATGAGAAAAACGCGAAGATACATGATGATCTTCGGAAATAATGAGGCTAAAGGAGAATTACATGATCTATCCAATCGAAGAAATCTCACAACTCATCAAACCAATTGCTGAAAAGTATCAAATTTCTGCATTGTATTTGTACGGTTCTTACGCCCGTGGAGAGGCCACTGAGAGCAGTGATATTGATTTGGTTTATCAACGTGAGGGGTCACTTGTACACGGATTGTTGAAGATGTCGGGTTTCAAGATCGACTTAGAACGAGTATTAAAAAAGAACGTGGATATTGTACCGTTGGAAAGTTTTAAGGCACCAATCGTACGACAGCGAACGCCGAGGTATATTGAGAACGTGAGGGCATCGATGGTGCCGGTTTATCTTATACCAAGAGAAAGGCGTTAGGTTGCGGCACCAATGATTGGCTATATAAGAGTGACAAATATGCCAACATAAGCGAGTGAGAGGAGACTGCGAAAGCGGTCTCCTCTTTTTAAGTATCAACTAATTAAAGATAAAAATTTCGCGATTAATCGGCAAAATACGAAGAAACTATGCGCACAATCGGAAACTTCCGTGAAGTCATAGTGGATTGCTGGCAAAACCGATAGCATCATTGTTATCCTGATATCAGAAACAAACGAGCTGACCTCACTAAAGCCCCCAACAGGAGGAACCAATAATGAAATCAGTTAAAATTGCGAGTCTTTTATTAGCTTCAGGGATGTTACTTGGGAGTGTGCATTCGGCGGTGACACCGGCGTATACGGCGCATGCGCAGACAGAATCGGCGCAGCGGGATGTGTCGAATCAAGTGACGCTGGAAGATGACGATGTTTTTGTGAATGATGAGGGAATTATTACGGCACCTACTCTTAATGATATTCCCAAACTCGTTAAACTTTTTGATGGTGGAGAACTTGTTATTCCAGCAAAACTTAGAGGAAAGACTATTAGAGGCGTTGGTAGCTTTGCTTTTAATAAAAATTATGCAAATATGGTTCCTGGAATAAATAATATATCCGGGATTGCTAAATTAACTTTTAAAACGCCGGGAAATATTAACTATATTGGTGAAGGAGCATTTACTGGAAATGCCATCTCCGGTAGATTGTATTTACCGAATGCGGACTGGATTGATAACGGTGCATTTGGTCAAAACAAGTTAACTGAGGTTGATTTACCAGAAGTTACGTATATTGGGGAGGCTGCATTTTCTAGAAATAACATTAAAACAATTAACTTACCTAATGTTGAAGATGTATATGCGTCCGCATTTAACGGTAATGAATTAACGGAAGTGACACTTCCCAAGGTGCTTGAAATATCAGAAGCCGCATTTGCAAACAATGCAATTCGTAAAATTGAATTAAGTGGAAGAGTAGAATTCTCTACAGGCCATGTAGCTCCGTATATCGGTGCATTCGCAGGTCAAAAACTCGACCTAGCTAAGACTGCAGATGGTCAAGGCGCGGTACCGCTTAGTGAGTTATTGCCATCTCTTAAAATAGGCGGTGAAGAACAGTTAGAAATCTCAAATGTAAAAGAGACAAATGAATCATTAACGGTAGGGTTAGGCATGGATATCGATAGTGAGTATTCTCGAGGAGGGTATTCGCTTGCTAGTATGCAACTTAAGATTGATCCTATGCCATCAATCGGGGGCGGTGGTAACAACACCGGTGATAGTAATACTTCCACAACTCCTGACACTACACCAGAAACTAACACCCCAGATACAAATCTCCCTGGCACCGGCAACAACGAATCCCCAATCGCCATCTCCCCTGACCCAGACGTAAACCGCCCGCACACGGTCTACGCCAAACGGGCAATGCGGTTACACTCAAACGTTTCACTGACGAACCCAACCAAATCATACAAGAAACAAAGTCGGGCGAAGGCGGCTAGCTTCCGAATTCAGGGCGTTTCATATGACAATAACGGCAAGAAGCGCTACAAGGTTAAGGGTGGCTACATTACGGCTAGCACAAAATACGTTGCGGACAGCCACTTCCGGAGCAGTAAAGTAAAACAAGTCCGGGTAATCGGCAACAAGGTGAACAGCTATAAGAACGCCAAACTGTCCAAGTCACAACAAGTTCGCAGCTACAAGAAGGGCACCAAATTAAAAGTGAAACGAATTGTGAAACAGGGACGCACAACGCGGTTCCAACTTAATAATGGTCGCTATATCACGGGTAACAAGCAACTATTGATTATGGATCATAGTAAGTAAGCGTAACGATTTAATGACAAAAATCTAGAAACATAAATTCAAAAAGCCGCCGAAATTTACGCGAATTTCGGTGGCTTTTGCTATATAGCAGTTAAGTTGTTAATTATTAGAATTCGTATAATGGTACAGACCATTATCTGGATATTTGATATAATTAATCCAGCAGAAAGTTAATAACGGTTGGTAGTACTAATCCAAAGGGGATGGTAACAATGGAAAATCGTTGTAACACCACGAAGCCTGACGAAAGGAACTATCTTGAAGTTGTTCGTAATTGGTGCGATTTTGTTTGCCTGCGCCGTAGCGACTGCGCTGTTGTGGCTTGGACGGATCCTGGTTCAGGTGATTATGGTTGTGGACGTGATATATCTAGCATGGCAGCACCTAAAAGAAGACATCAAAAAAGACCGTCCCTAAAACTTTTGGTCGAGTTTAAACGGTCTTTTTTGATCTAAACGACTACCAGCCGTCTTTAACGGCACTGCGAGGATGGTTTAGCAAGCCATCCGCTTACATAGGTATTCTATCATGGAAAATGATTCACGGTCAACGATTCCAAAAAAGGTGAAGCAGTACGCAACGTTTGTCGTAGAAAGTAATCACATACTCAGTACTACACATTCACCAAACACTCCCAATTCCAAAATAAAAAACTTCCTCAATATCACAACGTAGTTATCCCCGTAAAACTAAAAAGCAAAGCGAGGAAGCTACTATGCAAAACCTACAATCAGAAAAACTCATCTACGGTATCACCGTCACTCGTGATGGTCGCAATGACGACCTACCTTACCTAGTCTACGTGCCAGCCTATGACGGTTACGCACGAGGCGGAACCATTGCGGATGCGCTTGAACGTGCCCGAGATTTCATTGGAATGGCGGCGTTGGAGAACCTGATCAGTCAGCGGCCGTTGCCTGAGTCGGAGTATTTTGTGCCACAAGCTGATCCTGGGCAGTTGGCGTTGTTGGTTGATGTGAATCTGCGAACTTACCGGCATTTGTTTGAATCGCAGGAAGTTATTATTCGGCCGGTTAGTGAGTTGGCGGATCCTGATGATTTATTAAATCGGGTTGGCAGTAATCAGCCCGTGTTTTTGACTGAGGCTGGGAATGGCAAGTATGCGGTGATCAGTTTGGAGGATTACAACATGTATCGGGACGCGCTGGAGATTGTGGTGCGGATGGAGGATGAGGAGTTGGCTTAGGCTCAAGTGAAAAATACCCCTGAATGGCTGCTGGTTGGCGGTCGTTCGGGGGTACTTTTTTTATTATTTATAGAGTGGTTGAGGCGACGAGCATTGCGATTACATAGGTTTCGGCGCCACTGGGGCTTCGCTGTTCCGCAGGTCAACTATCTAGTGAAGCTTGCATCTGCCAGCACGTTCTGGCTACCGCGCCGAAATGCGCTGCGCAAGGCAGAGACCTGCACATAAGCAACTTCTACCACAAACCCCAAAAACCGGGGTTTCTGGCAGAAGCAGCTTATGCTCCGGTCTCTAACCGCCTTGCTCCGCGCTCTACAAAAACTTCTCCACAATCCTCAACCCAACCTGCAATCCAGCAATCCCAAACGCTGCCAGCGAGCACAGCGCAAACACGCCAATTTCCCACTTGGCTGCTTTTTTATAGATGAAGACGCCGGTAACGATTAGGAATGCGACGGCGACCACAATTAAGTATCTAAAGATAATCCAGTCCATGTTAAACTCCTTAAGCTCGGTTATTGATTGCTTTCAATTATAGCATTGCAACCAAACCCGTAACGTTACAAAACCATGTCGGTTAGTTGCGCACCAACAGGGCTTCCGGATACATGGTTTGGATGTAGTGGCGGATTTGTGCCAACATGCGCTGCGTTGACGGCGCCTTGGCTTGCACGGCTGAGGTGGCTAAGCCGATGGACCGGTAGAAGGGGTGTTCAAATGGGTAAACCGCAACGTCACCGGTAACTTTCTGCAGGGCCAACTCGGGTAAAATACCTAGTCCCAAGCCAGCTTCCACCATCGCGACAATCGACTGGTCATCAATCGAGAAATGAATCAAGTTCGGCTGAATGCCGTAGTAGTCCAGTGCGGCCTTGGTATCACGGTCGTAATCTCCCGGTTGCAGGATGAAGTCCTGGTTTGCCATATCCTCGATGGTAACGGACGTCTGGTTCGCCGGAATGAAGCCCTTAGGCGCCACGCAGTAAATTTCATCTTGAATCAGCGTATCAACAATCAGATTCTCATTCACCGGCAGCACCACGAACCCGATATCCAACGTCCCGTTCTTCACGGACTGCACGATGTCGTTAAACCCGTTTTGTGCTACGGAAATACTGATGTTGGGATACAGCTTCTTAAACGACTGAATGATTGGCGGCAACCAGTTGATGCACACCGATGAGAAGGCGCCGATCCGAATCGACCCAGCACTCAACCCGTTAATATTGGCGGCTTCTTGTTCCAGCCGCGCTTCGCTGTTTAAAATCTCCTGAATAATAGGAAGAATGACGTGACCGTTTGGGGTCAATTCGGCCCCAGAACGCGAGCGAATAAAGACCGGGAAGCCCAACTCGTTCTCCAACTGAGTGATCGAGTGGCTCACAGCGCTAGGCGTCACGTTTAATTTAAGGGCCGCCTTTTGAAACGTACCTTCCTGAATCACGGTACTGAAGACCTGATAAGCAAATGGAATCAAAGTAACATCTCCAATGACTAATTTAATAAGAAATAAAATTTTAGTTTTAACCATGAAAACTGCGATGAAAACCAGTCAGTACAATCATTTCAGCCCGTTAAATAAGTGTTCTAAATAACGCGCCATCGACTGCATTTTTCATCATGCTTACATGAGCGTTGTTCACTCTAAAGTGAAAAAGTTGACGTATACTAAAGTTAACCAAAAGTATATCATAAAACCAATAAGTAGAAAGAGGTAACGCCCATGGATAATCGACTTTTTGCAACCCGAGTTCAACCTGACGTGCCATCCCGGTTAGATGGCTTGTTTCCCCAATTGGCTTTTGATGACGCAATCAAGTTTACTGCTGGCGCCCCGGCGGAGAATCTGTTCCCAACCGAAGCGATGAAGCAGGCCTATCTGGCGGCAATGGCGAAGGAGGGACCGCACACGTTCCAGTACCACACCGTGCAAGGCCCCACCGAGCTACGGGAACGTCTAGCAGAACGCGCGCGGACCCGGATGCAAATTGAGTCGGCGACCGTGGACAACATCATGCTGACGGCTGGCGGACAACAGGCGATTGATCTCGTGGCCAAGTTGTTGTTAAACCCCGGCGATGCGATGGTGGTGGAAGCCCCAACCTACGTGGGCGCCCTCTCAGCGTTCGATATGTACGAACCAACCTACTACGAAGTTGAATTAGAAGCGGATGGCTTGAACACCACCCAGTTAGAAGACACGTTGAAGGCCCATCCAGAAATTAAATTCCTCTATACGGTTGCCGACTTCCACAACCCGGGCGGCGTCACGATGTCCGTGGCGAAGCGTAAACGGTTAGTGGAACTGGCGAACCAGTACGACTTCCTGATTCTGGAGGACACGCCGTACCGCGATTTACGCTACGTGGGCGAATCGTTACCAACCATCAAGCATTTTGACACCGAAGACCGGGTCATCTTCCTTTCCAGTTTCTCGAAGGTGATGATGCCGACGTTGCGGTTGGGCTGGTTGGTGGCGTCACCGATGATCATCAAGCAGTTGTTGAAGCTGAAGGAAGCCGCTGACCTAGAAGTGCCGAACTTAACGGCCTCCGCGGTCAACGAGTTCTTGGCTAATAACAGTCTGGACGACCATATCAAGGCGCTGAACCAAGAGTACCGCGTGCGCCAACAGGCCATGGTCGCCGCCATTAAGCGGGAGATGCCAGCGGGCGTGACCGCTACGGAACCAGAAGGTGGCTTCTTCACCTGGGTGACCGTGCCAGACTTCATTAACACCACCGACTTACTCTACAACGAAGCCACGCCAAACCTGCACATCGCTTACGTGCCATCGAAGAACTTCTACGCCTACAAGAACCACACCAATGGTATGCGGTTGAACTTCACCGGGTTAACGCCGGCGGAGATCGATGATGGGATGCATCGGTTGGGGCGGTTGTTGACGAGTAAATTGACTAAGGTAACAGACTAGAAAGCGCAATCGAGGTTGCGGAAATCGCAACTTATCACTGAAATGTTAACAAATCAGATACAAAATTAAAAAGAACACCTCGTCCAAATTAGACGGAGTGTTCTTTTTTCTGTCGCGCTACGGGACGATCCTAGGGTGACTGCACCGACTTTTATGCGACTTAGTGAATATGTGAGCGAGATGTGGTACGCTAACTAGAATTTAGGGGAAAGGAGGCTTGACCACGACACTTGTAACTTGGCATTCAGTTTGGAGGACGAGATGAGTCAGAATGATTATCCTGAACTATTAGATTTAACCCCAGCATATGCGGCAAAGGTTCGGCGACAAGGGTATCTCGATATTACCGACATTCACCCGGATGACGTTATACGGACAGCAGACCCCGCCGAAGTTGGTAGATGGCGCGGTGTTGAGTTGGTTATTAACGTAAAGCATAAGGGGAGCTCGTATAAAACCATTGTGTTGACCGATCAGCACCACTTTTTTAAGTTAAAGCCAACGCCCAATCAGCTTATGGGCCGACTACGGCGGGAGTTTAAGATCGATTACCGTTACGATATCAAAGCGCACGCTAAAGACGCGAACGTTACCCGGCATATTCCGTTTATCTGTGGTGATTTTTGGTTGATGCCGGTCGATCAACGACGCGGCAATAACTATTCGTGGTTTCGTTGGCACCATCATGAGGAGCCGTGGGACTTTCGGGGCGACTACACGATTGCAACGCACAAAGATTTCATCCCGTTGCGCTTACCACATACGCGAACGGCGATTAAGAATCGGAAGGATAAGTGTGACAAAATTGCGGAGTCCCTTGCGAAAACCCACAATGACATCGTGCCAACGCATCTGCGAGAGATGAAGTTTGACGTTGAGGCGTATCATAAAAAAGGTGTGGCAGGGATTCAAACGAATCTGGTACTCAGGAAGGTACTTTCCGAAGATGACATTCGGCGATACGGTCCACGAATCACCAACGAACTCTACCAAGGCAACTTTTTTCAACTTGACGAAATGGTGGATCCGGATGAGGTCTAACAACTAACTGAAAAGTCGGCTAGCCCTAGTGAGACGACCATTATCCCAGTAATGGCCAGATTTGACTAGTAGCTGGCTTTTTTTTGTGCAATCGGTTAAATGATAACCAGTTTAGATTAAACCGCTTACAACGGCATTTTGGTTCTCTGCGGGGACTTGGTACAGTAAGGCTATTCATAGCGCTATGAATCACTTTAACGAAAAGGGGTTCATCAAAATGACAGACCAAACGACCCAAACCGCATTCGAGTTCCTAATGACCGGCGACCACGAAAAGCTGATCTACAGTGCCATTAGCAAGCTAGGCGTGTCTAAGCTCCACCCAGATTACGATGACCTAGTGCAGGAAGGCCGCCTCGTGTTCGTGACGATTTTCCGCAAATACCCACAAGATCCACTGACTGAACCGAAACAGTTCTTAGCGTACGCCCATAAGGCGCTGTATCGCCAACTGTTGAATCAGCGATTAAAGGCGAAGCGACTGCAGGATAAACATGCGGTGGCGGATGAAACGAACGAGGCAGGAACCCACGTCGATGCTCTCCATAATGAAGTCGTGGACGAGGCGCTTCTCATAGAGTGGCTCCAGCTCTGTAATGCCAATGAGCAACGCTTCTTGATTGGTAGCGTTCGTGACCGCATGACACCAACGGAAATTGCTGAACGGTGGGGTGTTTCTCGGCAGGCAGTGTATAAGTGGCGCAGTGGGCTACGTAAAAAGTTAGCGAACGTCTTAAGCGGTAATGATTAGGAACGGTTAACGAAGTTAATTACGACGGGGGATAGCGAATTGATTTTAGCCGGCTTTCCCCGTTATCCACGTTTAACCAATGTTGTAAAAGATATATAATCATAAGTAATTTTAACGTAGAGGAGCGACTAATATGAGACATCCAATCCAACACGCAATCTGGTCAGCATCGTTAGGGCTGCTGGTACTGGCGACTTTGACCATAACAACGCAAAGCATCAAGGCACATGCTAAGACGGCGTCAACCAAGCGTATCGATTACCGACTCAAGCACATGACGACCAACGAAAAGCTGGGGCAGTTGTTTGTGGCGGGTGTCTCGAACGACAGCGCGGCGACGAAACGGGACATCAAAAACTACCATCTGGGCGGCATCATTTTGATGGGCAATAACTTTGTTGGCACCAAGGCCAGCTTTAAGAACCGGTTGAAGGGGTATCAAAACGTCGCCAAGACGCCATTGCTGATTTCGACCGATCAAGAGGGTGGCACGGTTTCCCGGTTGAGCAGTAACACCAGAATCTCCGGCCACAGCCACTACTACTCACCGCAAGAAGCGTACCGTCACGGCGGTATGAAGAAGGTCGTGTCGATTTATAAATACCAAGCCAAGCAACTCCACTCACTAGGCATCAACTGGGACTTCGCGCCGGTAGCGGATGTTTCCGCCAGCAAGGGAAGTTTCATTTACCCTCGGACATTTGGCCAAGGCTACAGCGCAACTGCGAAGTACATTGGGGAAGTGGTACCGGCAATGCAACGGTGTAACGTGGCCGCTACTCTGAAGCATTTCCCCGGCTACGGGGCCGCGGCGGATACGCATACCGGAACGGCGGTGGTGAACCGCTCACTCAAGCAGTTTGAAAGTCAGGACTTCCTCCCATTTAAAGCGGGAATCAAAGCTGGCGTTGACTCGGTAATGGTCACGCACATCATCCTCAAGCAGGTTGATCCAACCAAGCCGGCCTCGTTATCAAAGAAGGACATTAACCTACTGCGCAACACGTTGGGCTTCAAGGGCGTCATCGTCTCCGATAGCCTACAAATGGGGGCCGTGACCAACTACGTTAACCGGCACCACGCCTCCCGTGACGTGTTAGCGGTACAGGCGGGCAACGACATGCTGATCAGTTCGGACTACAAGCAGGGCATTCCACAATTGAAACGCGCGTTGGCGAAGAAGCAGATTTCAATGGCGCAGGTGAATGCTTCGGTAAAACGGATCTTAA
>NZ_BAABMI010000048.1:0-569 GCF_054785195.1 Secundilactobacillus muriivasis
GTGGCGAAAATGACATGGCACCTATTTTTCTATAGGTGCTATGTCATTTTCGCCACTTTTGGTTTTTTAACATATAAAACTGGTAACCAGCGATTTAACGGCGCTTAAACAAATCGCAACTCTTTTTAAAAAGTGAACGAATTTCAAAAAAACATCAACTAATTAAAAAATAAAATGAATGTAAAGGTTACAATTGTACACCAGCAAATCACCAATTTGTAGTAAATCTAAAGCTTGTGCAAAATTGAGCCACAAATATTACAGTGCTTCGGAAAGCGAATTCTAAAATAGGGGAAGTAACACCGACAAGTCAAGGGTTAGCCGTTATATTACAAAACATTTCAGTCGTGAAACAATATTTCAGACTGGCAACAATTGAGCGCTTTTCTTGATTAGGAAATAAGCTTAGGCTATACTCGCATATAGAGTTAAGAGCTCGATACACGATGACCGATAAAAATTTAAGTTTTAAATGACTTAACATTTCATTTGACCTGAATTATTCACCAGAAACTCCAAAATCCCCATCAAACACATGATTCAAGTGCTTGATGGGGATTTTACGTTTT
>NZ_BAABMI010000049.1:0-21366 GCF_054785195.1 Secundilactobacillus muriivasis
CTCTCAATTTATGATTGTTTGTAGCTCATTTAATTATTACTAGCGAAATTGACTTCGCAAATTACATTTGATATCACTGAAGTGATATACCCTGCACATTTGTGAAACAAAACTTTGTTCAGTTTTCAAAGGTCTACCAAGTTAATTCTTTTTGAATCAACTCTTAAATTGTATCAAATCTTGTTCAAGTTGTCAACCAGAACTTTTTGAAATCAACGTTTCAAGCAAGTTCGTTATCGGCTGAAGCAACTTTACTAATATATCATCTCAAGCAACTGATGTCAACAACGAATATTTAAATTCTTAATTGGTCCACATCGTCCTTGCCGCTCGCGACAACAGAAATAACTATACCAAGATATCATTGCTTGGTCAACTATTATTTTCATTTTTTCGTTATTTTATGAAATCTCACGAAATCAGCTAATCGCGCGCTTACTGATGACTCAATTTCAGTCGCCATTCCTTAATCACCCTAAACGTGCCTCCTATAATGAAAGAAAAACTTGAAATTCACTAAAATTATCCTTAGATTACCGCGCCAAACAAGACTTTTCCGTTTAAATCATGTATCCTTAGCGAGGTAATCTGAAATAAAGAGGAATTAAAAATATGAATGAAGTTGTCGTTTTAAGTGCTGTTCGAACACCCATTGGCAAAATGGGACGCTCACTCGCACCTTTTTCTGCAGTTGATCTCGGCACGATCGCAGCTAAAGCCGCAATTGACCGGGCACATATTGCTGCCGATACTATTGACCAAGCCATCATCGGCAACGTTCTTCAGGCTGGATCGGGCCAAAACGTTGCGCGCCAAGTCGCCCTTAATAGTGGCCTTTCCGTCACCAGTACCGCAATGACCGTTAATCAAGTCTGTGGTTCAGGTATTAAAGCCATTCGGTTAGCTCAAGCCGCTATTATGTTGGGCGATGCCACCACCGTCCTCGTTGGGGGGACAGAAAGTATGTCAAACGTTCCCTACCTATTACCTGATATGCGTCGTGGTCGTCAATATGGTGAAACGAAAGTCCTCGATGGGCTTGAACACGATGGCCTTCGCGATGCATTTTCACAAAAACCGATGGGGATCACTGCTGAGAACGTGGCTGAACAATTTCACGTTTCTCGCGAAGATCAGGACGTCTTTGCGCTCCGTTCTCATCAAAATGCCGTCGCGGCCACTCAAGCTGGTAAATTTGACGACGAGTTAGTCCCCATTGAGCTTCCCGGCAAGGCCCCCGTTACCATGACTCAAGACGAGCCAATTCGGCCAGACACTTCTATGGCTGCTTTGGGACACCTTCGCCCGGCCTTTCAGACTAACGGAACTGTCACTGCCGGTAATGCCGCTGGTCTTAATGACGGTGCTAGCATGTTAGTTTTAATGGATAAGGCAGCTGCGGATAACGCTGGGTTGACCTACCTCGCCGTTTTAGATGGCTATCAAGAAGTGGGGATTGCCCCTGAAATTATGGGCTATGCGCCCTACTACGCTATCTCTAACCTGCTCAGCCAACAAGACCGGCAAATCACCGACATTGACCGCTTTGAGTTAAACGAAGCTTTTGCGGCCCAATCAGTTGCCGTTGCCCGGGACCTTAAGATTCCTGATGACCGTTTAAACGTTAACGGTGGCGCCATTGCGCTGGGCCATCCCGTTGGTGCGTCTGGTGCCCGGATCGTGACGACCCTTGTTCACGAGTTGCACCGTAGTCAGTTAGAAACCGGCGTTGCTGGCATCTGCATTGGCGGTGGCATGGGCATCGCTATGTCGCTACACCGACCTTACTAACCCTAATTCATAATCATCAAAAATACGGTGACTGCCAGCATTAGGCAATCACCGTATTTTTGACTACTCGGCACTTTCATGGAATGGCACTGTTAAATCAACCATCACTGGTTGCCGAAGCTTCAACGTTGCTGGTGTGACCTCGCAATCAAGCGCAACCACCTGAACGCCCGCAGCAAGCGCATCCTCAATCGCTGCCGCCAACTTCGGCGCCCGTTCACGATAAATGGTCATCGTTTGAACAAAGTCGAGTTGGACTACAAACAGTAACACCGCTTGGTCGCCCGCCTTCACTGCTCGAATCAACTCATTGACGTGCTTAACCGCGCGAACAGTTGGCGCATCCGGGAACGCCGCGATGCCCTCGTTTTCTAAGGTCACCCCTTTAACTTCGATCCAACAGGTCTCGCCCTGAGCTGTTTGACCACAGAAATCCAATCGGGAATCATGATACACTACTTCCGACTGCAACTCTGGTAACTGACCAATTCCCGGCAAAACTAGTGTCCCGTTCGCTTGGGCTTCCTTCACTATTTGATTTGGTGCCTGACTATCAATGTTGATCCAGTGACCTGCTTTTTGAATCGCCACCAAGTCATAAGCTGTTTTTCGCGTTGGCTTCGGCTGATAATTTAGTGCGACCTGAACACCGGGATGAAAAAGTTCTTTTCCCCGACCGGTATTTTTAACGTGCACCGTCACCCGCTCCCCTTCAAGCTCACAGATAGCGATGAAACGGTTGGGACGCTCGATAAACGTTGCCAATCGGATTGCTTCGTACTCCATGGATATCCCCCTCCCGTCATTTCGTGGTAAACTACCACTTAGACGATTTTGTTATTAATATACCACTTAGGGAGTGATCGTTATCACAACAACTTACCTTCGACGGGCCGTACCAGCTGACCTGCCTGCAATTACCGCAATTATCACCGATGCAAAAGCCTACTTAAAGGCTCAAGGCATCGACCAATGGCAGGACGGCTACCCCGCCGCTGCTGATTTAACGCAGGATATTGATGACGGCATCACCTACGTCCTGAGTGTTGACGATCAGGTCGTTGGGACCGCTGCGCTCCACCAAGGCATCGATGTCGACTACTTGTCAATTGAGGACGGCAGCTGGGTAAACGGCACTGAAGCGCGTTACGCTGCCATTCACCGAATTGCGGTTTCCAGTCAATTTCGGGGTCAGCACCTCTCGCGTAACCTGATGAGCGGCCTTTTGACCATCGCCAGCAGCCTCGGCTACCGTGATATCCGCATTGATACGCATCCAGACAACCTGGGCATGCAACACGTCATCACAAGCAACGGCTTTACACACCGGGGAACGGTCTACATGCACGCCTCGCGCGCTAAGCGTTTTGCTTACCAGTTACTGATCAAATAACCGATTGGAGGTACATGATGACTCCTGCTGATATTCGCGTTCAACTGAAACTTGGCCTTTTATTTACCGTTGGCGTCATTGTCTTAATCGCCATCAGTATTTATCAGATTCGGCACGACCACCGATTAGATCTCAAAACCACCCTCCCACTGCTGATTGTTGCGATCTTTATGATTGGTGTGTTGGGCATGTTGGTTCGGCTTTAATGGTTCAATTAAAAATACGAGAGTGAGACAAAACTCGTTTAGGTCCCAGAATATAAGAAAACGGGCCCGTGGATTCCTGGTTTTGGAATCTACGGGCCCGTTTTCTTATATGGCCGGGGCCTGAGTTTTGGCGCAGGTTTAGACTAGATGTCAGTCTTGAAATTCAATAAACCTTTTAACTCACTTTGAGCTAAGAAATTAAGTCGATGTTTACCAACATAAAATTTTCCCAGCCTCGTATTTTTTTCATGCCTTAAATTTCAACCAACTGGCCCACTGACAACAAATACAAATACCGGTGCGCAACTGGCCGATCCAACATCTTCGACAACGCTAGCGCATACAGGTTCAACTGCCCCGCATACCGGTCCTTGATCTTCTCAATGCCAGCGTCACCCTCGGCAACGTAGTCCGTCTTGTAATCAAACAGCGTCACCTCACCTTGGTCATCAATGAAGTAGCCGTCAATGATCCCATGAATCAAAATCTTGGCGGTCTCATCTTGGACCGTTTCAAAGACATCGTGGGCGGGTAACAACAGTGAGAACGGTGTCTCACGGTGGTCCGCTTGTGCATGGGCCACCAATTGTTGACCAAAATCACTGTCGATCAACCGAGTGATGTTTTCTCGGTCAATCTTCTCGCCTACTGCGGCCGTCATGACCTGATTCGTCACCAATGTATCAATTAACTGATCAATGGCATCCGTTGTTACCGGTTGCGTCAGATCCAGTTTCTGCAACACAAGGTGGGTCGCCGTCCCGATTTCAGTTGGGGTCGGTGCCGTCACCGTTTGCAGAAAGACGGGTTGGGCGAATTCGCGAGTCACGTACCGGTTCCCCTGCGATACCGTCAACGTTGGTTGATAGCGACCAAGTTGCGCAACATCGGGATCTTCGAATAACCGCTTCATTTCAGAAACTGATTGGTACGCCGTGGTCTGGGTCTCAGCTTGATAGCCGTAGTTAAAGTTCAGTACTTGGTCGATCTGATCAACATCAACCGTGGCGTAATCCGTTGTCTCAACCTGCTGTTTGAGGTTAGCCAACCACTGCGCCCCCGCTTCTGGATTCTTCTGTGGCCCCATTTCAGCGAGATCATCCGCTGAATAGAAGGTCACATCAAACTTGGTTTTATCCGAAGCCAAAGCTGGCAACACCTCGTGATCAGCCGCATCAAACTGAGGATGCCGCATGAGTGCTAACCCAATCCAATCTAAATAGTTGGTGGTCTTTTCCCGCAACATCGGATTTAACACTAACTCCGATTCCTGATTAGCGGCGGACCAGGCTTGTAGCTTTTTCTTCTGGTCCTTGCATGCACCGACAATGTAGAGTTGCTGCTCTGCTCGAGTTAAGGCAACGTAGAGCTTCCGCATTTCTTCGGCCAGCGATTCCTTCTTTGTGGCCGCTTTTAAAATAATTTTCGGCAACGTTGGCGCTGTGACCCGATTTTGCTGGTCAAAGTAGTCGATACCAATGCCTAGCTGGTTGTTGAGAACCGCCTTAGCGTTTAAATCCCGCATGTTGAACTGTTTGGAGGCGTTTAGTAAGAAGACTACCGGAAATTCAAGTCCCTTGCTGCCGTGAATCGTCATCACCCGAACGGCATTCGTAGTCGCCTTAGTTTTCGCTTCGGCCAAGTCCTGATCGTTACGTTGCATCCGTTGAATAAACCGGACAAACTGGAACAAGCCCTTAAACCCGTTTTGTTCGTAGTCCGCTGCCCGCTCATACAGGGCGTGCAGGTTGGCTTGCCGTTGCGCCCCAGCAGGCATCCCACCAACGTAGTCCAAGAAGCCAGTTGTTTGGTAGATCTGCCAAATCAACGTGGCTAACGATTGTTGCCGCGCAACTGTCTGGAACGTGGCCAATTGTTCTAAGAAACGTTGGATTTTTGGCCGCAACGCTTCGGCATACGAATTATCCGCGTATTTTGCGTAATGGGCGACAAAATACTGCACCGCGGTGTAGTAGTCATCCCGCTTATCCGTAATCCGGAGGTACGCCAGCTCATTTTCATTCAGCCCAACGATTGGCGACCGCAAGACCGCCACTAGCGGAATATCCTGGTAGGGATTATCGATCACTTGCAACAACGACATCATGATCTGAACTTCGGTCGTCTTGAAGTAACTCTGGGCATCGTTGATCTGCACCGGAATATCGGCGCGACCAAATTGATCTTGAATCTCAAGGTTACTTCCCTTCGACGATGAGAGGATGGCGATATCTTGATAGGTCATTGGGCGCTTTTTGCTAGTTTTCCGATCCCAGATTTCAGTCTCGTCACGAATCAGTTGCTGAATCTTTTGGGCAACTAGGGTCACCTGCCCGGCATCGCCACTTGGGATTTCGTTCTTCCCACGACTGCTTGGCGCGGCCGTGTCATAAATCAGTAATGATGCCACATCGGTCGCAACACCGTCTAGGTCATCCGGGTAACTGTCGCCATAAACCAACTTGGCACTCCCCTGATAACTGATTTGGCCCAACTGTTGATCCATGATCTGGGTGAAAATCAGGTTGGTAAAGTCGTCGACATTCTTCATGGAGCGGAAGTTTTCGGCTAACGTGATTTCGGTACCAGCGGTTTGGTCCGCGCGATACCGGTTGAATTTGTCTAAAAACAATTTTGGTTCGGCTAACCGGAATCGGTAGATCGATTGTTTGATGTCCCCTACCATGAAGAGGTTGCCGGGATCATCGTGGGCCAACGTGGTCACGATGGCTTCTTGCAGTTCGTTGGTATCCTGATATTCGTCCACCATAATTTCGTGGTAGTCCTTGGAAAGTTGTTGCCGCACGGCTTCCGCTGCTGGTGAGTCCGCCTGTAAGATCTGCAATGCAAAATGCTCAATGTCACTAAATTCCCAGACGTGCCGCCGTTGCTTTTCTTGGTGGTAAGCCGTCGCAAACCGGTCCACCACTTCCGCTAACGTCCGCACGAGGTCGCCACTATCGCGCATTGCCGCGACGGTTTCCTGCTCTGGCAATGGCATGAGTTCTGGAATTGATTTTAGCGCTTCTTTGGCGTTATCCCGGTGTGCAACATAGCTTGGCTTGATTGCCATGTAAGCTTCATAATCATCGGCTTTTTTTCCAATTGATGGTAGGTATGACCAGTTAAACGCAGCCACATTCGCCCGGAACTCATTCCAGCCATAACTCGTCAAATCAAGCGTTGCCAGTTGATCCATCAACGTTGCGATGTAGTCACTCGCCTTTTTAACCTGCGCTTGTTCCGCCAAATCAGCAGCTGCCTGTAACTCCGTTGCAATCTGCTGCAGTTGGGCTTGAATCAACGGCATCAGTTGTTCTTGAACGATTGGTGTCCGCATCAAGCTCCCCTTCACCGCGTAAGGGTCAGCCAAGTGCTGTAGCCACGCTTGCGGATCCGGCTTCGACCCCATAAAGTTAAACACTTGATCGACCACGTCAGTTAACCCGTCATCGGACCGGTCGTTAGAAAAGTTCATCACTAACCGCTTAAAGGCGTCGTTCGTGTCATCTTGATAGAGCTGTTCCCGCACGTCTTGCCAAACCGATTCCCGCAGTAACGCACTCTCAGCTTGATCACCTAAAATACGGAAAACCGGATCCAAATCGATCAAGTAGTAGTACCGTTCAACGATTTGTTGACAAAAGGCATCCAGCGTACTGATCGACGCTACCGGTAACACCGCTAATTGGCGACTCAGATACCGTTGCTCTTCCGCATTTGCTTCGCTGATCTGCTCGTGCAACGCCGTTTCGATGCGGTCCTTCATTTCCTTAGCCGCTGCTCGAGTAAACGTCACGATCAACAGGTGTTCCAAACTTTCGTGTGCCAGCACCATGTTGATCACCCGGTCGACCAGCACCCGCGTCTTACCAGAACCTGCCGAGGCGGACACTAATAGGTTCGTGCCATGAGTGTCTAGCACCCGTCGTTGACTGTCAGTGTAGTTCATTGTGGTTCGCCTCCGCTTGTAATTTTTCTTGAATCAGTTTTAAAACGGCGTCCTTATTCGTTGTTGACGTCAGCACATGATAATTATTCTCCGGTAACATCGGATCGAACTGCATAATCGATTTGTATGGCGAGTTCGTTAATGCGGTTTTTTGATCCGATTGTTTGAATGGATTCAGTTGAATTTGGCCGGCAAAGATGTCCTTGCCCGCTTCTTGAATTTTATATTCGGTATAGCGCAAAAGGTCTTCTAATTGGTCGCGGGTGACTAATGAATTCCCCTTTCTCAGACCGCCACCCTGATTAAATTTGAACGAATAAACTCGAGCCTCTTCCCCCGCCTTTAACGCTGGTTCCAGTTCATGCAACAGTTGCTCATCCGACACCAACACGCCAGTATAGCGTTCCTTCTTCAGCAGTGCCGCCACCATGTCCTGCTCAAACTCATTGGGCTTGAACCGTGGATTTTGTAAATGCAGGTACACCGCTCCCGCCAACTGCGCTTGATCATCGTCCGTCAACAGCGCCATGTTTCGCTGTACCACGTCGAGGTAGGTCATCATCTGCATCGCAAGGCCCTCGTAAATTTGGTCGAATTCAACTTTGCGTTCACTCGATTTATAATCCACGATGCCCACGTACTCGTTGTTCGGCAACTGCATGGTGTCCACCCGGTCGATTTTACCCCGAACCCGAATCTTACGTTGATCATCGAGGTCGAATTCCAAGGCTGGTAAGCCACTTTCACTCCCCACGTGGCCAAACAGCACTTCCGTCTTCTTGGCCCGCATCGGCGTGTAACGACTTTGTTGCTGGAACGTGTTCGCCATTTGCTGAATGACCGCGATCAACTGACTCTTGATGTACTGCATCCGTGCGCTGCTATTCAACACGGCGTACTGTAAGTTATGCGGATCATTCAAAATCACCTGCGTGACTTCATCCACTAACTGGAACCGTTGCTGGTCGTCCAAGTTAGCCAGGTCAATGTGTTCGGCATTGACCCGCTTCATCAGCATATCCAACGCCGCGTGGAAGAACTCACCGGTGTTAGCTGGTGATAGTTCAAACTCGTCTCGTTCGCGGAGTTTGAGACCGTATTTTAAGAAATAGGCGTACTGGTTTCGGTAGAACTCTTCCAACTTGGAAATTGAGCTGTCAATCGTTGTGCCGTACAGGCCGGTCACGATGTCTTCGTTCAGTTTCCCCGGTTCGTTACGGTAAGCGATGCTCCCAAGCAATTTATCCGTCAACGGATCCGTACGGAGTTGCTGGTAAACGTACTGCCAGGCCGGGCTCAGCGATTGGCGATGTTCCCGGCTCGCATTGCTGACCTGAACGAGGTGCCGTAACGTTGCTCGTCGGGCGCCCAGATAGGGCTGCAGATCATTCGTTGTCACATCTGGCGTTGCGGTGTGGTCGATGATTGGAATCTGGAACTGCTTGCGTAATCGGTCCACGTAAGGACTCAGTTGGTTCTGTGCGTCATCCCCCGCGTTCATTGGGAAGGTGAAGACCAACCGGTCACTCGCCGTCATCAGCGCCAAGTAGTTCAGATAGGGTTCGCCTTGAAGGGTCAAAATACCGCCATCGTTCAGGTAAGCGCCCTCCGGTAATTTGAGTTTCTGCCGGTCTTGATCGTTCAACAGGTGGGTCGGCAACGTCGTATCCGGCATCACCTTATCCGTTGCGCCGATCATAAACGTGATTTTCCGGTTATTCATCTGGATGATCCCACTTTCAGAGATCGTCACTTGATCCAACGTTGACGGAATTTGAGAATAGTTCGCCCCCGCAAAGCCGGCTTGAAGTAGCGCTAAGAAATCCGGTTCGGAGAAGATCCGGTCACCTAAGATCGTCACGTATTCATCTAATAGGTCGCAAAAGGTCTGCCAAGTTTGTTCGGGTTGACCGGCTTGCACGAGGTCACCAGCTTCAATTGCAGCGTCCCGCCAAGCAATCAACTGGTCAACGACACCCGCCTTCGTCAAAAAAGTTACCAGCACTTTAGCGGCTTCCCGACCATTTTTCACGCGATCAAGCTGCCGGTAAAACGGCACTAACGTTTCTCGAACGAAATCGTGGATACCGTTGATTTGGACACTCACCGCTTGGTCCGCATCCGTTTGCGTGCCCAAGTCATCCGTTTGGAGCCGGGCGTAAGGCCACGGTTCCTTTTGCGTCCACTTGGACCCTTGATAACCCAGTTTTAACACCCAGTTTTCGGTTTTAAACAGCGCTTCTCGAAAATCAGCAACCGACCACGTCTTCGGTAACAGCAACTCCGTCTTGAGCAACCGCATCACATCCGCGTACTGGAAGTGTCGTCGTTTGATTTCAAACAACGCCGTGATCAGCTCAACTAACGGGTGGTCCACCATCGATTGTTGCACGTCACTAAAGTAGGGAATCTCCTGCGCGTTCATAATCGGTGCCAAAATCGTTTCATAGCTGTCCAAATGCCGCGTCAAAATCAAAAAGTCCCGGTAACGGTACCCCTGCTGTGTCACCAACTGCCGAATCATCGCCGCTACCCGCGCCACTTCGGCGTACCGGTTATCGGCTTGAATAATCGTCACCGACTTCGGGTCAGCTAACGGTGCTGCTGATTGGGCTTGTTCGCCCCCTGCTAACACCTGCCAGAACGATTCCACCCGCTGTAAATCTGCGGACACTCGAGGCTGGGTCGCGACCACGTCAGTCAGTACCGGCACTTGTAGCGCTCGAGCCGTTTGGTACACCCGCGTGTAAGTCCGAGCGGGTTGGTAAAACAGGCTCTGGGTCGAAACGTCGTCCATCGTTGGTGTGCCGTGGTCTAAAATCAGCGCGATCTTAACTTCCGCCGCCCGCTGCATCAACGTCGTCAGCAACTTCATTTCCTGCGCCGAGAATTGATTCTGCGAAAAACCGTCAAAGTAAAAGTGGGCGTGTGACAGATCCACTTTCTCCAAATACCCGCTTAACTGGTTCAATAGATCCGTGTTCGCCACGTATTTGTTCATCATCGCCGTTTCAAAACTATCGTAGATCAGCACCAAATCGTGGAGTTTAGCATCCAGATCCGCACTGCTCCCCGTTAGCTTTTCGGCAACTTGAGTCAAATCGGTCACACTTACTTGCCCGGTCTTCAACTCCAACAGTTGGCGGGTCAATAAACTGATAAAACCTGGTCGATCCGCTTCGCCGCTGAACAACCGCAGTTCGTTTTGATGATCTAAAATTGCCTGATACACCAACATGTTCAAGCCCGCTTCGGAGATTCGTGGTAACTGATAGGCGGGTTCATCCTTCATGAAAAACCAGGCTAACCGGGTCAGTGACAGCACTTGAACGGCCGATTGCGCATAAGCCGTTTCGTGACTGCCGGCTAAAGTTGCTAACCGATCAAGCACCTGAACTTCTGATTCAAACTTAATGTGATTCGGGACGAGGTAGTAAAACTGATCATCAGGGTGATCTAAATTCGCCTTCGATAACGCCGCCAAGAGCGTTGCCTGATGGTCCGCGCTGGCTTTGCCAATTACAAACTGCAGGGTCATGTTGTCCGCACCTTTCCTTCTCGTTAAATTAGTCTTATTTTACCACAGTGAACGTGTGTTCGACTGTCGTTTTGAGCGATTGTTTCACATGAAACATCATCGTTAAGCACTTATCATTAGTTCTAACGTCACGCTAAATTCGGCTGATTTAAACTGCTTTCAGCAATAACCCGTTATGATGGCTGACTCGTTGTCGTCACCTACTTTTCTCTTAACCATTTTCAGTTAGTGGTATACTAATAAACATTACTTTCTGAAAGAAGTTGTCCCCTTTGGCAAAAACGAACCGCATTTTCAACCGAGATACCACTTTAATTTTATTGGGTAGCTTTTGCTATATGTCTAATTCGATGTTGGTCAATCCGCTCATCGTCGGCTTCACAACTAGCTTAGGCGAATCCGCCGTCGTTGCCGGCCTGATTGCCGCCATGATGAACCTCACCAGCCTCGTCTTTCGCCCATTTGCCGGTCAAGTGACGGACCGTGTGTCCAAATACCGTCTAGCGCTGATCGGCGGCATCTTACTGTTAGTTGCCGCAATCGGTTACGTCACCGCCATTAGCGGTTGGATGCTGATCATCGTCCGAATCATTAACGGGCTGGGCTTTGCGCTCTGTTCGATCTGTATGGCCACCTGGTTGGCTGGCTTACTCCCCCGTGATCGCATTGGCGCCGGAATGGGCTATTACGGCATGATGAATGCGTTAGGGATGGCCGTTGCGCCCGCCCTTGGGATTTTTATGTATCAGCATTTTGGCTATCGCGTCGCCTTCATGTGCGCCGTTGTTCTGTCCGGTCTTTTGCTGATCATGATTCAATTTATCAGCGACCACGGTGAGCCCCTCCCCCAACCAGACAAGGCAACGAAGCCACACCACCTGATTCAGCGACAAGTCGTCCCTGTGGCGCTCATGATCATGCTGTTGGCGATTCCCTACTTTGCTACGCAATCTTACCTCGTTGAGTACGTGGCCAGTCGGCATTTTCACGTCATGGTCGGGAGCTTTTTCCTCATCTACGCGGTGATTTTACTCGTTCTTCGGTTAGGGTTGAAAGACTACTTTGACCGCCTCCCCTACCGGTACTTTTTACTGGCGGGACTGATCTCCAACTTGGTTGGGATGATTGGGATGACTTACCTGTTCAATAACTGGATGATGCTGATAGCGGCCGCCGGATTGGCCGGTGGTTACGGCGTCATGTACTCCGTTTGTCAGGCAACAAGTTTGCTGATTGCGCCCTTGGAGGAACAGGGACTGGCCAACGCCACGTTCTACATCGGCATGGATTCAGGCATGGTCTTGGGTCCGGTAATTGGTGGTGGCTTGTTTGATTTTCTGCCACATAGCTTGTTTTACCCGGCGTTGATGATTACTGTGCCGTTGGTCATTCTGGTTTACGTGATTTATCATCGGCAGTTGGCAACGCAGTAGGTCGTGATTATTAAATACAAACTAAACAGCCCTCGCAATCGCTATTTCGCGTAGTTGCGGGGGCTGTTTTTTTAGGTGGTTGATTGTTGCTGTTACATAGCCGAAACGCGGACCAAAAAGCAGGTCCCGGCCATATAAGCAATGCAAAACAGGTACGACCAAAAAACGGCCGTACCTGTTTTGCATTGCTTATATTCTGGGACCTAACCGCTTTTTGGTCCGCTCTAATTTTCTTCAATCCGATTCTCCCGCAACACCTCATTCGTGTAGTGTTCCAAATCGGCTAAGACTTCTGGATTGTCGCTTTCTTGAGCCGCCTGATTTTCAGCAATTGCCCACTTAGCTAAATTATCCGTAATTGGCACAATGTCTTGGAGAATATGCATGCTAGCTTGGTCTTGATGAACGTTTTGAATTTCTTTAAAGCTTTCATAATCAGTGATCAACCGCAAAGCATCCCCGCTCGCTAACTCTGTCGATTCAAAAATCACAAAGTGCGAATTGCGGTTCGCTTCATCCATCTGGGTCTTCAGCACCGATAGCTGTTCCGGATTCGTCTTAATTGTCACGGCGCCATCACTCCTTTTCGGTCTAGTGTACCAAATTTCAACCTTTGAAACGAGTGGTGTTGGGTAGATTTAACTAATTTATTGACGTTTTATATTAACTTACGTTTGTGTCCAGCGTAAGTGTTGGGTGCGATTGGGGTGTCGGCTGTTTGTCATCGCTTCGCTCGCCAAAGCCGCATGAAAAACGGCGTTCTCAGGCTACAAAATTCGGCGCCACTTAAACTGTCATTTCTAGGGTTCCTGACATTGCAGGAACTTGTCAACCACGCGCTTTCTGGCTGCCACGCCGAATGGTGCTGCGCGAGGCAAAAGGCTATGTGTAACGGGCTCTAAGCCAAACTACCAAAACCCGGTAGTTTACCTTAGAGCCCGTTACACGCCGCCTTCTGACCGCCTCGCTCCGCACACTTACAAACAAAAAAACACCCAAACAACTCACGTTCAGGTGTCAGTTAATATCGCTATTTTCTCACTTGCCCATCGCCATAAATAATATACTTAGTCGATGTCAGTTCATTAAGCCCCATTGGTCCACGAGCGTGTAGCTTTTGCGTGCTAATCCCGATTTCAGCACCGAAACCGAATTCGAAGCCGTCGGTAAAGCGGGTTGACGCGTTGATGTAAACACAGGCCGCATCAATTTGCTGTAAGAACCGTTGGCCGTTTTGATAGTTATCGGTAATGATGGCCTCAGAATGCTTGGTGTTATGGGCGTTGATGCGGGCGATGGCTTCCGCCTCAGAATCGACCACTTTAACGGCCATGATGAGGTCGTTGTATTCTTCGTCCCAGTCGGCATCCGTTGCTGCAACCATGTCTGGTACGATCGCACAAGCGCGATCATCACCCCGTAATTGAACGCCTTGATCACGCAGAGCAGCCGCAATCGCTGGTAAATAATCTGCCGCAACGGCACTATGGATCACCAGTTTTTCAGCCGCGTTGCAGACCGATGGCCGTTGCACCTTAGCGTTAACCGTGATATCGATGGCCATCTGAAGTTCCGCAAATTCATCCACGTAGATGTGACAATTGCCGGCGCCGGTTTCGATCACAGGTACCTTCGCTTGTTGCACGACCCGTTGGATCAACCCACGGCCGCCACGAGGAATCAACACGTCCAAGTAGCCTGTCAACGCCATCATTTCACTCGCCGTTTCGTGAGAAGTATCGTGAACAAGTTGAATCGCATTAGCGTCCACGCCGTTATCCGTCAACGCTTGGCGGAGCACGTCACTCACCGCAATGTTCGTTTGGATGGCTTCCTTACCACCCCGTAACATCACGGCGTTACCACTCTTAAAACAGAGTGCTGCCGCATCCGCGGTTACGTTAGGACGGGCTTCAAAGATGATGCCAATAACACCGAGTGGCACCCGCTGTTTGCCGATCATTAAGCCGGCTTCGTTCTTCCACATCTTATCGACACTACCAATTGGATCTGGTAACTGGGCGACTTGGCGCATGCCTTCAGCCATCGCTTCGATGCGGTCTGCCGTTAAGGTCAACCGATCAACGAAACTTTCCTTCAGGTCCGTAGCTGAGGTCAAATCCGCCTGATTGGCCGCCAAGATAACGTCTTGGTGGTCAACTAACGCCTGTGCCATCGCCGTTAAACCGGCATTTCGTTGCGTCGTTGATAACTGGGCCAATTGAGTTTCCGCTGTTTGGGCAGCTTGCCCCATCGTTGTTAAGTCACTAGCCATTTTTAACCGCTCCCTTCTGTTCGGGGGTGAACCAGGTTCCGATTGGGTCACCATTCAAGATGTCTAAGATAATTGCTGGGTCGGCACCGCTAGCTAAAATCATCTGCCGTTGGTCCGCCAACATTAGTTCCGCTGCTGTTAGTTTGGTGATCATGCCACCAGTGCCATACATACTGCCCTTGCCACCAGCGACTGCGTAAGTTTCATCGTCAATTGTGTGGATCGTTGGGATGATCTTGGCATCTGGGTGGGTCATCGGGTTAGCATCGTAAAAGCCTTCGATATCCGATAACATGATCAATAAATCGGCCTCCGTCCGGGTGGCGACAATGGCCGACAGTTGGTCGTTATCACCAAACTTGGTCCGGTGATCCATTTCGTCCACGGCAACGGAGTCGTTTTCGTTGACGATTGGTACAATGTGCATCTTCAAGAGGCGGTCGAAGGTATCCAGCGCATGTTGCGTGCTAGCTGGAAAATCGAACACATCGTGCGTCAGCAACAGTTGCCCAATCGTTTGATTATAGTGGTTAAACCGCTGATTAAACAGCGTGATCAGCTTACTTTGCCCAATCGCAGCCAGCGCCTGTTGCGCTGAAATGTCCTTGGGTCGCTCTCCCAACCGGAGTGCATTCAAGCCAACGCCAATCGCACCAGAAGAAACGAGAATAACCTCCTTACCCTGACCGCAGAGCGTACTTAATACGAAGGCCAGTTGGTCGATCGCGTTTAAGTTCAAACCACCGCTCGGGTAAACCAAGGTGCTCGTCCCCACTTTAACGACCAAGCGTTTGACGTTCATCTTCCGTTTGTTGAGCTGTTTATCCATAAGTTGTCCCATCCTTTGTCTATGCTAAGGTCCTCGACTGTTGGTACTCAGTTCATGAGTGCCAACCGAATCAGCTAATCAAATTATCATCTCTTGACCAACGACTCTTATTCATAATTATTGCTTAATTTAGCGGAATTGACAACTAATTTATCCTGAATTCTACTATAAAGGGTCTTAAAACTGTGTGAGAGCTGATAGTATTTAAATTAAAAAAAGTTTAATCTTTCCCCTTGACTTTTAATTTAAAGCGGTTATGATTAGTCACATAAACATGTTTCACACATATCACATATTTCAATATAGTTCGATAAAGACTATGCGTAGAAGAGTAGTCGTTAGTCAAGTTCTCAGGGAGCCTCAGTAAGTGCGACGAGGTAGCGGATCTAACGATGAAAGTAATCTACAAGTCGTGACCGCGACGGCAACGAAGTGGTCACTGGGAGTGCGCCCATTACAGCAATGAAGTATCGTCGACAGACCGCGCATCTGTAGGCCGTACTTTCTAAGCCAGTCATCGTGAGGTGATTGGAAATTAAGGTGGTAACACGTCAATTAACACGTCCTTAGCAATTATGCTAGGGGCGTTTTTTATTGCCACCAATCACATAGGAGGTTTTCAATATGAAAACAAGTTTAACGAAGCGTCAATATCTTATCTTAGGTTCATTACTATTCGGATTATTCTTCGGTGCCGGGAACTTGATCTTCCCCATCCACTTAGGTCAACTCAGTGCGAGTAACTGGGGCCCAGCAACAATCGGCTTCCTGCTAACCGCCATCGTTTTACCGCTATTATCGATTTTAGCCATCAGTTTGACTCGTAGCAGCAGCGCTTACGACTTAGCCTTACCAGCTGGCCGCCACTTCGCCCTCTTCTTCTTGATCATCATTCACTTGACCCTGGGCATCTTGGTTGCCTCACCACGGACCGCTACCACCACGTTCGCCATTGGGGTTCAACCCTTCTTGCCAAAGGCTTGGGATCAAATCGGGCTGTTGATTTTCTCAGCGTTATTCTTCGGCATCTCATTCTTACTGTCATGGAACCAAAGCAAAATCACCGATTATGTTGGTAAGTTACTCAACCCAATCTTGTTAGCCCTACTGGCATTTATCTTCTTCATGGCTTTTGTTATCAAAGGCGATTTACGTCACATCTCAATTTTGCCAGCCTCAACGGGTGCCGGCAGTAATTTAATCAACGGGTTCCTTCAAGGCTACAACACAATGGACGCCTTAGCCGGTTTAGGATTCGGGGTTACGATCATCGCCGCTTTGAAATTCTTCGGGATGAACGATACGAAACAACGTTCTAAAGCCGTTGCTAAAGTTGGCGCCATCAGCATGGGCCTTGAAGCCTTGATCTACATCTTCTTGATTGCCTTAGGTGCTTCTAGCTTAAGTTACTTGAAGTTAACCAGCGAAGGTGGGACGGCATTTACCCAAATCATGACCCACTACACCGGCCTTGCCGGAACCGCCATCTTGGGTGCTGTTACCTTCTTGGCCTGCATGACATCTTGCATTGGCTTGATGGCCGCCCTTTCAGAAGACTGGGGTCACCGGTTCCCAAAGTTGGGCTACCACTTCTTCTTATCCCTCAGTTCAATCGGTGCTTTCATCATTGCGAACTTCGGTTTGAACCAAATCATCTTGTACTCAACGCCACTATTAAGCTTCATCTACCCATTCGCAATGTCACTGATCTTCTTGGGTCTCTTAACCCCATTCTTCGGTAAGAATCCATTCATCTACAAGACAACGATTATCTTAACGTTTATTCCAGCCATCTTCGACGGGATTCACACCTTACCACCATTCTTCGCCAACATGGGCCTCTTCAAAGCCTTGGACGCTTGGGCAAGCAGCTACATTCCTCTGTTTAACGTTGGCTTGGACTTCTTCCCATTCATGTTGATCGGTATCTTGGGCAGTTGGGCGTTAACCAAGATGTTCAACTTACAAGCCGCAACGCCTAGTTTACAAAAGAAATAATTAATTAAAGCCACACATATTGCACCACTTATTCGGGACCTTCCCGACACATAGCAGCATTAGCTTCAACACATATCGCGTCACCTATTCCGGAACTATCCCGGACACATATTGCATCATCATTAAACACATAACGTTTCATCCGAAGCTAGGCTTCGACACATAGTTCACCAAACATATTGCACCACAATGCCGGGCAAGTTGCCCGATACTTATTCTTCACACATATCTGATTGACCTCATCAAGCAATTAAAAAGAATCAAAAACCAACAAACGAGATACGACCTATAGAAAAATAGGTCGCATCTCGTTTGTTGGATTTTGCGTTTCTACTATATTATTAATCGTCCACGTTGAACCGGTGCTTTAACTTCTCTTCGCCATACTTCATGACGTCAGCGGGGTCCAAGTCGTATTTACTACATAAAATCAATGTCTGGTCGAACACATCCGCTAACTCTTCCTTTAAGTGGTCATGGAGCTCAGCCGGGGTTGCATGGTGTTCACCAGGATGGTCGCGCCCTAACTCAATCGTCCGAACGACCTGTGACAGCTCCCCCACTTCTTCGGTGAGAAAATTCAGGCGGATCATCGGGTTGAACCGGTACCAGTTACGTTGCTCGTAAAAGTCTTTTAACCAGGCTTGGTGGTCTTGAATTGTCATGTACTAACTTCCTTTCGTTGGTTACTATGGTACTAAAAACAGGGCAGATAAGGAAGGCTTCCATTGGCAAGAATCAAACCTACCACCCCATTCAAAATTAAGTTAACTTATTATTTAACTTCCAAACGATTATCTAGTCTAAACCTGGCCCCCAACTCAGGTCCCGGCCATATAAGTAACGCGCGCCACAGATTCCAAAACCAGGAATCCGCGGCGCGCGTTACTTATACTCTGGGACCTAACCGAGTTTCGGTCCACTATCCTTGTTGTAAAATCCAAAGGAAGATCACAAACACAACGGCCAAGCCGTACATGATCGGACTAACTTCCTTACCGCGCTTAGCGGCAATCATTGAAAGTGGGTACGTAATGAACCCTAAGGCGATCCCATCTGAAATACTGTAAGTCAGTGGCATCCCAACTAAAATCAAGAAGGCTGGGGCCGCAATCTCGAACTTTTCCCAGTGGATGTTCTTCAACGATTGCGCCATTAACGTTCCGACAATGATCAACGCTGGTGCGGTCACTTGGCTGGTGATCACCGTCAAGAGTGGTGAGAAGAAGGAGCCTAATAAGAACAGCACCCCAACAACCACTGCGGTAAAGCCTGAACGACCACCAACGGCGATCCCGGCTGATGATTCAACGAAAGCGCCCATTGGTGACGTCCCTAACAGTGACCCAACGACCATCGTTGTTGAATCGGCAGATAAGGCCCGACCGATACGTGGAATCTTGTTGTCTTTGACCAACCCGGCCTGTTCAGTCAAACCGACCAACGTCCCGGTAGTATCGAAGAAGGTAACTAACAGGAAGGTTAACACCACAACTCCGAGTTGGAGCGTGTTGATGCTGCCAACGTGGGTAAAGGCAACGCCGAAGGTTGAGGAAATGCTTGGGACACCCGCAACCCAGTGATCAGGTGCTTGAATCAAGCCAGTGGCTAATCCAACGATCACGTTGATGACCATCCCAATAAAGATGGCCCCGGGCACCTTGGCACTCATCAGGATAATCGTTAAGATCAAGCCTAAGATCGTCAACCAAGTTGAGCCAACGTGCAGCGACCCTAAGGCCACGATCGTTGACTTGTTAGCACTAACCAAGCCCCCATCACTTAACCCGATAAAGGCGATAAATAACCCGATCCCAGCACTGATTGCCATCTTCAAATCCCGGGGAATCGCATCAACTACCATTTCACGAATCTTGAAAGCTGTTAAAATCATGAATAAAATTGAAGCAACGAAAACCCCGGCTAACGCGGTTTGCCAAGGAATCTTCATCCCCAACACAACCGTGTAGGAGAAGAACGCGTTGATCCCTAAACTAGCGGAAATCGCAATTGGATACCGGGCAACGATGCCCATCAAGAAACAGCCAAAGGCACTGGCCAACGCAGTCGCTGTGAAGACCGCGCCCTTATCCATCCCTGAAACGCTCAACACGTTCGGGTTAACGAATAAGATGTACACCATTGAAATGAAGGTCGTTAGCCCAGCTAACATTTCCTTCTTGTAAGACGTCCCTAACGCCTCAAACTGAAAATATGACGCAATTTTTTGACCCATAAATAAATACCCCTTACCGCAATAATTGCGTGAATGTTCGTGTTTTGCTTTTTAAAAACCAAGTACCATCGTACCATTTATTGATTCTTATTTCAATACACGAATAATGTCTGAGAACATTCAGGTTATCGCATCTGCTTTCTATGTTAAAATAACAACTAGCAAAAGGAGACCCGTATGAAACTATCAGACAAATTTGCCTTCTAAAGTCCGTCACAACACTACTTTAGGAGGCACTTCAAAATGACCTTTCACCAAATCAATCGTACTCAATGGACCCGAGAGCCCTATTTTAATCACTTTTTAGCGCAAAACACTTCGTTTAATATGACCGCTGACATTGATATTACAGATTATCATGCGTTGCTTCGGCAAACCGGCGAAAAGCTTTACCCAGCGCTCATCTACGCGATGACAACGGTCACAGATCAGCTACCGCAGATGCGAACTACCTTTAACGCTGATCACCAACTTGGTTATTGGGAAACACTAACGCCCCTCTACACCGTCATTGATCCCGCGACCCACTTATTTTCAGGGCTTTGGACCCCAATGACAGCAACGCGGCAACAATTTAATACCGCTTATTTAGCTGATACGCAACGCTACATCGGTCGCGGCCAACTCTTTCCTCAAGGGACGCCGCCAGAAAATCTCCTTAATATTTCAATGATTCCTTGGACGTCATTTTCTGGTTTCAATCTGCAAATTGGCAGTGAGACACCGTATTTACTACCAATTATCACCGTTGGCAAAATCAAACTGGTTAGTGGGCGAGAACAGTTGCCCGTCTCGCTTCAAGTCCACCACGCCGTTTGCGATGGCTACGATGCCGCACAATTTTTCAAGCGATTACAAGCAGCCGTTAACGTGTTACAGTAGAAGTAACTATTATCAAATGAGAGGTACTCACCATGCAACGCTGTTTAATCTTAGGGGTCGATCAACCGGTCGGCCAACTTGTCGCAACCCAATTAGCCACCCACGCAGATGTCGAAGTCGTTGGTTTCGCGGAGACGCCCGTTTCTGGGTTACCACTGACCGCCCAATATAACGGCGATGCGCGGAAGGCCGCAACCTACCTGCTGGCACTAGCTGACGTTGATACGATCTATTCCGACTTCACCGGCCTCGATGTCGACTGGAAATTAGAGGCCGTATTCGAAGCGCTCCGGCAACGACGCCAAAGTGTTCGAACGGTGATGCGTTCCGTCGCCGGCGTTGACGATGAACTGACTGGCGAGCTAATCTATCCGGAAATTGATGATCCGAAAACCTACCTCAAACAGCAACGCTACGGCATCAAAATCGTGGATGAAGCAGAACTCCCCTACACCGTTCTGCGTCCCGTTTTAGATAACGTTGCTGGTAGCGATCAGATTCAATTGATCAACGAAGGTGAACCAGTTCCCGTTCGACCAGTAACTGAGGCTGCTTTAGCGCAAGTCGTCGTTGATGAACTTGTCTCAGCCGCACACGTTAATCAGTCATTGGCAGTAATCGGACAATAACTGGGTTTAACTTAAAACAGCCTCGAATCCTCACAGCTCAAATGAGCGTGCCGGTTCGAGGCTGTTTTGCGTTACTTTTTTGTCGTAATAAAATGCAACGCAAAAAAGATTCCCTCAGCGATAATCGTTATCACCGAGGGAACCCTTTAAGCTTGGTACTTGGTACTTGGTACTTGGTACTTGGTACTTGGTACTTGGTACTTG
>NZ_BAABMI010000050.1:0-7384 GCF_054785195.1 Secundilactobacillus muriivasis
GTACTTGGTACTTGGTACTTGGTACTTGGTACTTGGTACTTGGTACTTGGTACTTGGTACTTGGTACTTGGTACTTGGTACTTGAAGCTTAACGCATGACTCTTGAAACATAAAACTTGGAACTTGAATCTTGGAACTTAAAACATGGAGCTTATAACCGGCCGCAATTACTAACTAACGCGACCTTTCGTACCTGTAGAAGGTTATGACCAATTTGATTCTAGTGACGCTAAATCTGTTTGATCGTTTTGCTTGGGACTCTGCATATGACGGGAGGGTTACCATCGAACACCGATTCCATCTTCTGTTATTCGACGCCTCATTGAACATGAACATCCGCCAACAACAGTACTGCAAGTGTTACCCATAAACATCAACATCCTACTACCATCCAATTGGTATACAACACTTGACCAATGGACTTCTGTTACTTCACAGCAACGATACTACTATGGTTCTGAATTGGTCTTATCTAACCTTCCATGGATATCATAACCTGTTTTGGAACCGATTACAAGCATTTTGCTTCGAATTTTGTGATTTTTTTAACTTGTTTTATAAACACCGGTATAACAGCGTTTCTAGAATCTATAAAACAGGCGATAACAGGCGTGAAAAACTCTGTTTGAACCGCAACCAACCGGACTGTTGTTCAAACATCTCCACCGTCACTAATTGGCTTTTTAGTTCATCATTTTTAAACAATTCAGCGAGCTCGCCAGCCAACTTCCGATCGTATAAAAAGGCGTTAACTTCGAAATTTAGTTTGAAGCTACGATAATCCAGATTAGCTGACCCTACCGACGCAAATTGGTCATCCACCACCATCGTTTTGGCGTGCATGAAGCCGTTTTGATAGTAGAAAATTTTCGCGCCGAATTTGGCCAACTCGTGCGCATAGTACTGCGTTGCTCGGTAGACGAACGGATGATCCGGCATGCAAGGAATCATGATTCGCACGTCAACGCCCGCCATAATTGCAATTTTAAGGGCGTCCATCACGCTATCGTCTGGGATTAAATACGGAGTCTGCAACCAAACTCGTTTTTTGGCTGTTTGGATCAGTTTGATGTACCCCATTTTGATTTGCTGAAGCTCTGAATCCGGGCCACTCGTCACGATTTGGAGGTTGGTTTCGCCCTTAACGTGGGTCAGTGGGAAGTATTTGGCAACGATTCGGTCCGCTGGTAGTGCCCCCGCATGGGCCGTGGCGTTCCAATCTTGAATAAATCGTCCCTGTAGCCCGAAAACACCAGAGCCCGTCAAACGCAAATGAGTGTCACGCCAGTAGCCAAATTTCGCTTTTCGGCCGAGATACTGGTCACCCACGTTATAGCCGCCGACGTAGCCGATTTTGCCATCAACCACCACGATTTTTCGGTGATTCCGGAAGTTTAACCGGAAGTCCCAGATCATCGCGTGGGCTAGAAACGGCTCTGCGTAACCGCCCGCTTCTTGCAACGGTTTAAAAAACGACCGGTACGTGCCCAACGACCCAAACGGATCATAAATCACCCGAACCTCAACGCCCGATTGTGCTTTTCGAACCAATAAGTCGCGTAGTTCTCGCCCAATTCGATCGTTATAAAACGTATAAAATTCCACGTGCACGCTACTCTTCGCACGCTCAATATCTTCTATCATGTGATGAAATAACTCGTGCCCATCCGCGATGAGTTTAACCCGGTTTTTCCGGGCCAAGAAAGCATCGTTGGCCGTCATAAACATTTGAACCAATTCCTGAACCGAAGTGGATACCTCATCTGCTGGTAGCTGCTCATTCCCTAATGCCTGTCGCTGCTTCGCCAATAGATCCGCCATTTCTAACTGGGTATCGCTTTTAACCTTAAACAGTTTGCCCTGCGGTAATTGCCGCCCCAAAAAGGCGTATAGCACAAACCCAACCACCGGCAACAATAACAGGACCAGCAGCCACGCCCAAATCGCCGCAATATCGCGCCGTTGTCGAAATACCATGATAATGGCAACCACAACGTTGACCAAGTAGATCAACTCGCCAATCATCGTTAACGTAATGACCATCCGTCTCCTCCTATCCACTACATCCTAGAGTTGAGATAGCCGCCAACATCATCTATAATGACGTCAACTACCGTCACAGACGGTCACTTCAGTCATGCGCTAACGACCCGTTAGTTCAACTTATTTTGATTATAACATTCTGGTTTAACGACCACTACCGAAAGAAGGCACGCACATGTTCACCCCACTCATCGGCGGTATCCACGGCTTAGGGACCTTCCGCATTTTTCACTGGTTGTTTCGGGACAACCCGGTTTTAGGGATTGGGTTCCTGTTGGCAATCGTGCTGTATGCGATTTACCGTTATAATAATCGTTGATTTTGATTGAAAAGGCACCGCAACGCTCGAGAAGTTGAGTGTTGTGGTGCCTTTTTGATGTTTGTTTTGCTTTGTGGTTTTGCTTTGTGGTTGATCTAGCGTAACTGCGTTGCTGTCCTCGAGACTAAATGTGCTCCACGAAGCAGAGAGCTATGTGTAAAGGCAACCCGGTAAAACCCCAGGCCCGGGGCTTTCACCGGGTTGCCTTTACACGCCGCTCTCTAACCGCTTCGTTCCACACTCTGCACTCTAATACTTTCCCGCCACCAACACTTCCGGATTATGATTCGTCAGCAAGTAGCCATGACCCGCGCTATCGTAAGCTAGGCCTTCTAACTCACGCTTTGGTGACAAGCCTGACCACTCAAAACTGCCATTCGTCAATGAACCACGACCGTTAAGCCGCTTGGTTGGGAAGCTTGCGATTGAGCCATCCGACACCATGTATAGTCGGTGACGCACTGGATTATAGCCCATACTTTGAATCCGGGTGCCCGGAATATGTCTTAAAATCTGACTCGTTAGCCGGAATTTGACGTGATGCGCACTAATCTTTCCTTTATAGACGTAGCCGCCGATTCCCGGGTTACTCCAGAAGTAGGCGTTACCGGATTTATCAAATGCCAAGGTGTGGCCACCTGGTACCCGCATCCCGCCAGAGGCTAACCGGAACCGGACTGCTCGGTCTGGCCGCAAAGATTTAGAATCAATGTGCTGAATAACGCCCCACATACTCGTTGGTACCCGGGCGCTCTTTTCCGTATCACGCCACATATACAAGGCTTTTGTCTTGTAGTTGTAAGCTAACGACTGCCCGTGACCCGTCGTAAACGTTGGGCCAACCTTAATGGCCTTTTGAATCCGCTTTTGACTTGCTGAATACCGACCATGGTGCTTTACGTAAGCCGACTGCAATACCTTCGGTGACTTGTCCACGCCAAGCTTCGTTAACAACGCCATATCAAACCGGACGATTCGTCCGCGGTTCTTAACGTTGGTTGGACAATACACGATATACATATAATTACTCTTGGAAATGGCGATCGACTGGGGATTCCCCCAGCGTTGACCATTTTTACCAGGGTATGGCAACAGGTATTTGGTCTTAAACGTGACCGCCTTACCCTTGGTTGCCTTAATTTCATGCGTGGCGCTCGTCTTCTTCACGTGCGCGTATGACTTGGGCACTTTAACGTAGTGTACCCGGCTGTTGTTAACCCGGCGCATACTTGACCGGTGCACGATCAGTCCAGATGACGCTTGGTGCACAACGACCCACTTGGCAGCCGCCCCTAACGGCCGAACAAGTGCTAAACCAACTAAAACACTCATGAAACTGACCATTAACCATCTTAATCGTCTCAGTTTCATCACTCCCCTATTCAATTATAACTTCCCTCTCATCATAGAACTTGTTTCACGTGAAACACAACCCGATAGTCGAAAAAAATTCTTCTTTTTCAAACATTTTTTCAATAACCGCGTAGTTACTGATAGTAACCGACTAAAACTACCCTAAAAGTCGTTTTGCGAGTGCAAAATTACCAACCGTTGCCGAGCCATTTTCAGGAACCACTGGCATCGTGAGGTAGTCGGTCAACGCCCCTACTTCAGCATACCCGTTCATTAATTGCGCAAACTGTTCCCGAATCTTTTCCATGAATGGTTCACTGATAACGCCGCCACCAAAAACAATTTTATTGGGCCGTAACATCAGCGTTTCTTGAACCGCCGCCTGTGCAATGTAGTAGGCCATGATATCCCAAACGTGATCACTGAGTGGCACTTCAACACCAGGCTTCCCCAACCGCGCTTCAAACGTTGGCCCCGCAACTAAGCCTTCTAAACAATCGCCGTGATAAGGACAAATCCCCGCAAAGTCTAAGTCATCCGGATGTCGCTTCAAGCGAACGTGTCCCACTTCTGGGTGCCCTAATTCACCCAAAAAGTCACCATTTACAAGTTCGCCAGCCCCAACGCCGGTGCCAATTGTAAAATACACCAGTGACCGTGGCCGCTGCGCTTCTGGTAACGCCACGTATTCACCATACGCCGAACCATTCACATCCGTTGTCCAGTAAATCGGTAGGTTCAATGCCGCCTTCAATGTCCCTAAAAAGTCCGTGTAGGGCCAATTGGGCTTCGGCGTATTCGTTATGTAGCCGTACTGTGGTGCTTGTGACCGAATCTCAATCGGACCAAACGACGCAATGCTTAACGCGTCTAATTCATCCTCAAACTGTTTAAAATACGCCACCGTTTTCGCTAACGTCTCCGCCGGCGTTGTCGTTGGAAACTGTGTCCGGTCTAATACGTGAAACTGTTCATCACCAACGGCACAAACAAACTTCGTCCCGCCGGCTTCAATACTCCCTAATCGCATCTGTCTATTCCTTTCTGAGTTAACTACTATGCATCTTACTGCCGTTTCTATTGTACTGGTTTTTGATGTGTTGAACAGATTTTTCTTACGTTTAGTGTGCGGAGCGAGACGGGTTGAGAGCAGTATGCAAGGTAACACCGGTGAAGGCGCCCGGGCCTGGCGGGTTTACCGGTGTTGCCTTGCATTCAGCTCTCAGTCTCGCGCAGCACGACCCGACGAAGTCTGGAAGCCTATCTGGCTATTCGGCGTGGTGGCCAGAAAGCGCGTGGTTGACAAGTTCCTGTAACTTCAGGAACCCCGGAAGCAACAGCTCAAGTGACGCCGAATTTTGTAGCCTGAGAGCGCTGGTTTTTATGCGGCTTTGCCGAGCGAAGCGATGACAAACAGCCAACACCCAAATCGCACCCAACACTTACGCTGGAAAAATAAAAATCCACTCGCGCGAACATACGTTTCCTGTTAAACTAAATACATCATCATCAACAGGAGGAATTCACCATGCCAAGAAGGCGTCGACGGAAAGGTTCCGTCTTCACGTATCTGGTTGTCTTTGTCGCCATTATTGTCGGGGTCGTTTCGACGACTGGCGATAACGGCAATCAGTCGTCAAACACGACCACAACGAGTAGTAGCCAACCCGCCTGGCGGGAAAAAGCCCAGTCCGTGATTCAGTCGGTTACGGGAAGTTCGGGTACCAAAAACTCAAACAGCACCACCACAGGCAAAACAACTGCCAGCAGTACCAGCCAACTGGCCAACCTCACGTACAAAAATCAGCAAATCGTCAAAGTAAATGGTGATCAGCCAACCTTCACCAAGGCGCAGTTGAGCACCAGCAAAGGCGCCTGGCAGGAATACCACAACCTTGACTCACTCAACCGGGTCACCGGTGCAGACGCCCTACTTGCTAAATCGCTCATGCCATCCGCTGAACGCGAACCGCTCTACGTCTCACCAACCGGCTGGCACAATAAGCGCATCACCTATCAGGGTAAAACCGATTGGCTCTATAATAGAAGTCATTTGATTGGCTACCAGCTTACCGGGCAAAATAACAACCCGAAGAACCTGATGACCGGCACCCGGTCACTCAACGCACCGGGCATGGAAAACTACGAATCCGATGTGGCGAGTTACCTGAAGTCGCACCCTAGCGATTACGTCCGCTATCAGGTCACCCCGGTATTTCGAAATACCGAACTACTCGCCCGTGGCGTTCACATGCAGGCTGAATCCATTGGTAGCCAGCAAATTCGCTTTAACATCTACATCTTCAACGTTCAACCGGGTGCGACGATCGATTACCAAACTGGCCAGTCAACCGTCAGCAACTCCTAACAGCAACTGGCAGACGCCACCTCCCCTACCAAGTTTGATTTATCCCACCACACTCTTAACCGTTTCTTAACACAACGATTAACGTCTTGTTACGTAGTTATGCTATACTTGCCACAAAATCAATGAGGTGATCATTTATGAAGAAAACCCGGACAACGACCTTCCTAGTTAGTCTTGTCGCGGTTCTGGCCATCGTTTTGGCCGGTTGCGGAAACCAAAGCAAATCAAAACAGAACGAACAAGCTAGTTTTAAGAATGAACCTAAGACCACGCAGCACGCTGACGTTAAATCAACGGTGCTTAAGGGCGATGGGTTCTGGTACCTAGCTGGCAAAATCAACCACAACAGTAACTCTGGCGTTGAAGCCGTTGCCTTTGACAAAACCACTGGCAAGGCCACGATGTACAACGTTGATAAGTTCTACAAGTCACTTAGTGCCGCTAAAAAGGCTGGCGCATTGAACAAAGAAGGTACGGTCAACTACACCTTCACCAAGAACAGCAACAACCAGACCGTCATCAAGCTGTCTGGTAAGTTATCCGGTATTCCAATGACTCAAACGGTAACGGTTAAGGCCACTACCAAGGGGACTAACAGCAAGACCAAGCTCCACATGAGCGGTTATAAGGCTGTACGGAACGTCGATTCAGATAAGACGAACGCGGTGTTTGTGGAAACCAATTAATTTCGATTAGGCTTCATAATTATCAGTAAAGTAGCGTCGCAGATTCCTACCACTGGAATCCGCGACGCTATTTTATTACCCTAGCCGAAATCAGAATTTTGACGCTTCTTTCAGCATCACGCGCTTCTCACTAGCATTCGCACCACTAATAAGTTAAAGTAACTTATAAGGAAGTGATTACCTATGGCTCACACCAACCGATATCCCTATCAGGACAGCTTCGAGCAGTACCTCACCATTCAAGAATTGGCACAGGCCACCATTGACGAGTACAGTTCGGTCCTCACCGACCTGTTCCGCTATCTCAGCGACTTCAACACCGGTTATCAACGTGATCACCGGGTCGCAACGCTATTAGACCGCGACGTTGAGCAATATCTCGCGATGCTAGTCAACGAACGACAAGTTACGAACGGGACCTACAACAAGGTGTTATCCCACATTAATATTTATTTCAAATACCTCTTCACACACGATTTGATCCCGCAGTACCCCACCGTGACGTTGAAGGGTAAATCACACGATCAATTACAGACGCCGTCAACTAAATGGATTTACCTACTACCCGATATTTTAGCTAACGAAACGTTAGCCGTTTATACACGGTTGAGTTTA
>NZ_BAABMI010000051.1:0-10599 GCF_054785195.1 Secundilactobacillus muriivasis
CGCCCGGTTTTTACGACCAATTTGACGCAACCATCCTTACCGGTGCAGAAGCCGACTTTTGGCAACGATATCAGCAATTCATTCAACCCATTCAGCAACGTCAACACAGTCAGGACCTCTTTTTGAAGCAGCGTTTTGGCGGCGATCCGCACCTCACCTCGCCCGGACTCCACAAGTACCTCAAACCCGATGCAAAGGTGCTCGGCTTCCCGCTAACGCCAACCCGGCTCTACCAGAGTGCCATCGTGAACTACCTGTTGACCCATTCAACCCAATCGGATAGCACCATCGCAGAAACGCTCCGATTAGACCCCCAATCCCTTGGTTACTACCGCCAACTCGCTCGCGAAATGACGGCGTAGTTTTTTCACCAAAATCACTGCATTGGTTGCCACTTTAAGGTATCATAGGGTCAAAAGGAGTGTGAGGCATTATGGCAAAAAAGACGTTAACCGTTGACTTTGATCAACTCAATAAATTTGTTGACCAGCGTGAGGCATTTATCAAGGACAACCCTTGGTTAATCCCCGCCGGTATCGCCATCCAGGTAATCCCACTAGCATTATTGATCCATGGCCACATGAAGGCCAGTATCTATAAGAAGAAACTCCAAATCGAACGTGAAAAGACGAAGCAGCTATCCCTTCAACTACAAGCAGAAGGCCACTGTAAGCATCACCACCACGGTCAACCAAAGCATCATAAAGGGCACCAACCTGAGGCGCCCAATTTCCCACGCCGGTTGGCACATTAGTTAGCTTAATAATAAATCGTAAAAATGCCACCATCGCCAGTTCGTTTCCGAACAGCGATGGCGGCATTATTTTGGGTTAATTTTCAACTTACTATTAATCGACTAATCGATCAGAACGTTGTTTCGCTAATTGATTCAAGTGCTGTCCGTGCCATTTTGTGTCAAGACACCCAGTTAAGAACTCTTTTTCGATATCCTGATTTGACACCTGAATTTCAAAACCGCAAACACCCTCTTGATAACTTTGAAATTATAAATTCTCAGAAGGCATTTCAAATCAGCCTTTTCATACCCCTACCCGGTATAGCGATTATCCTGTAACGTATAGTTCGCCGGAAACGCTAACCAATCTTCACGCCGAATCGAAAACCCTTCTTGAGCGTAAAATTGAAGGGCCGCCTCGTTTTTAATCACGCACTTTAACGTCAACATCCCCGTGGCTTCTTGCCGCATCGCTTCTAAAAGAGCGTGGCCCACGCCCTGATGCCGATAATCCGGCGACACAAATAACAGATGGATAAAGTTCATCACCCGGTACAGGGACACGAATCCCACAATTTCACCATCGATTTCCGCAACGAACACCGACTCATTGGCTGAATCGCGTTCAAAATCGCTTAATTGTGGATGGGCAACCCACGGAAAATCGCGTTCCCGGTCGCGCCGATAGATTTCTGCAAGCGCCGGTTTGTCCTGCGCTATCATTGGTCGAATTTTCATGTTGATCACCGCCATTTTTAGTTAAGTTAATTATATCATTTCCGTCCCAGCCTTGATGTTATCAGTTGATTTAAGAACTTGTGAAAAAAATATTTTATAAATGAATTTAAAATACTTATGTAAACTTAGATGAAAACCTTATTGATTTTAAATACCTCACTAATCAAGTGATAAAAAAGCAAACCTTTTTGATAAATTATGGGTGCAATCCCCGTCACTTTGCGTTATTATAGTGGCATACCAAATAACCTAATAACCAATCTATGTTCCCTTTACGCGTCAGGAAGCTGACAAATGAAGTGATTTTTCCATCAGCAGTCGCAATTATTGCGGCTGTCTTTTTTTATTGTTATCTAATTAATAACTAATAAATTATGATTTCGTTAAGCGCACTTGCCCAACTTTTCCAGTTTCTTTACCATTTTGTCGCTAATTTGTTACCAAATCTTTGCTATACTGGATGCTATCTTTGTAACGGAGGTCCCGACCTATTATTCAGTCGAAAATTAAGCGACGACTGCGTACCTTGCTGATTGCGATCAGCTGTGCGGCACTCGTCTTTACCCCAACCCTAACGAGCTATGCGAAAACTAAAAAAGATACTAAAATGTCGTCTTACAAAAAGGTCAAAGCTGCTTATGTGATGGATGCCAAGAGTGGCCAGACGCTTTACGATGACCGTGGCGATAAGGAATTACCGATCGCCAGCCTGTCTAAGATGATGACCCTGTATTTAACCACCCAAGCGATCAAACAACACCAACTCAAGTGGTCTGATAAGGTCAGCGTGAATAAGCAACTCATCAAGATGAGCAAAAACTACGCGCTGGGCACGTTTAAAATCAACCGCAGCAAACAGTACACGGTTAAGCAACTCTACCAAGCCGCGCTGATTGCGTCCTCTAACTCGGCCGCCATCGCGCTTGGCGAAGCGGTAACTGGTGGTGATAATGCCAAATTCATCGCCAAAATGAACCAGCAAGCCAAGGCCTGGCACCTCGACGCCAACTTCATCAGTAGTTCCGGCCTCGACAATTCCGATTTGCGCCACTACGGCTACCAAATCAAGGGCACGACCGCTAACCAGCAGAACCTCGTCAGTGCCAAGGCCATTACGGTGGTCGCCCAACACCTCGTTGATGCCTTTCCACAAATCACCAAGTGGAGCAGTAAGGCCACTTACAATATTGGCAACCAAACCCTGATCAACGCCAATTCGATGCTCAAAACCGGCGCCTTTTATCGCAAGAGCAATCACTTGGACGGCCTGAAAACTGGCTACACCGAAAGGGCCCACCTTTGTTTGACCATCACCTACTGGCGCCACGGCCGTCAACTGGTGGCAACGATTCTTGGGAGTGACACCACCTTCTCCGCGATGAACGGCATCATTACACATCTGGATAAGGTGTTAAACTACAAGACCATGACGGAAAAGAAGCAGACGTATCGGGTCAAGCACCAAACCGTCAAAACAACGCCAACCGAAACGAAAACCGGCGTCTGGTATTTGAAGAATCAAGATCCTGCTAAAATCAGCATCACCAACAAGCTCACCGCCACGACCCTCCCCGTTAAAAAGGGCAGCCTCGTGACCCAAACGAGCTTTAACCACACCGGCTTACCGGCAGCGACCGACCTTGGTCAAACGGCAACCAAGACGGTAACTAAGCCTAAAAAATCAAGCAACACCAACAACGTTTCCGGAATCAACCAGTTCTTTAATAGCATCAAGGACTTCTTTACTCACTTGTTTTAACTTTGAAAAGGCCACGATGATCGGCTAACCCCGATAACCGTGGTCTTTTTTTGCGCCTAATGCTCGTTTTATTTCACATTTATGAGAATTTCCCGGTTTTTTTTCACAATCTTCTAATTTCTTCTGATATACTTTGAGTTAAACTCGCGCCAATCTCATCTGGCGTAATCCAAATAACTGGAGCGATTATCGTGAATACAATCAAAATCGGTTTAATTGGTCTTGGGACGGTCGGGGGCAGCGTGCTGCAAATGCTGACCGAAAACCAAGATAAAGTTCAAAACATTACTGGCCAACGACTCAGCGTCAAAACCATCGTCGTTCGCGACACAGAAAAGCACCAGGCCGCCGTTCCTGAGGGCGTGACCCTTACCAGCGACCTAGACGCCATTATCAACGACCCAGAAATCAAAATTGTCGTTGAAGTGATGGGTGGCGTTCATCCCGCTAAGGAGATCATCACCCAATTGCTTAACGCTAAAAAACACGTGGTTACCGCCAACAAAGACCTCATCGCCTCTGCCGGTGAAGAACTCGCCAACATTGCGCGCGAAAACCACTGTGACCTGATGTACGAAGCCAGTGTGGCCGGCGGGATTCCAATCCTGCGCACCATCGTGAACAGCTTCGCCGCTGACCAAATCCTAGAAGTTAAAGGAATTGTCAACGGAACGACTAACTACATTTTGACCCAAATGCAACGGAAGAACTGGAGCTACGATCAGGCCCTCAAAAAGGCCCAAGAACTCGGCTTCGCTGAATCAGATCCGACAAACGATGTGGCAGGGATCGATGCCGCCTACAAGATGGTCATCTTGAGCCAGTTCTCTTACGGGACGCATCTCAAACTAGACGATATGTCGGTTGAAGGGATTCAAACCATTTCTCTTAAGGATGTTGAGCAGGCCGATGCATTTGGCTACACCATTAAATTACTGGGCATTTCCCGGCGCATCAACGGTGGCGTCTTCGCTGAAGTCGGCCCCGTCTTGGTACCAACCGATCATCCGCTCGCAACCATCAACAACGAAAATAACGCCGTTATGGTGACCGGTCAAGCTGTCGGCGAGACCCTCTTTTACGGACCTGGTGCCGGTGGCTTACCAACTGCCAACAGCGTCCTGAGTGACATCGTGTCAGTCACGAAAAATATCGTGCTGGAGACAACTGGGAACGCCTTTAACAACTACCAAAGCGAATCTGGCAATGTGGATGCTAACGACGTCATCTACCCGTACTACCTGTCTCTCAAGATGCTAGACATCCCTGGTCAAATGCTGAAACTGACCCAAATCATGACCCAAATTGGCGCCAGCTTTAGCCAAATCGTTCAAACCAAGAACGACGACCAATCCGCTCGCGTGGTCATCATCACGCATGATATGTCAAAAGCGCAGTTACACGACTTAAAAGAACAGCTTGAAGCCATCGATACGATTACTTTGTTGTCGGCTTATAAGGTTTTGAAGTAGGTTATTGAACTCGTTTTGATCAACGATTTTTTGTTGGTTGGAGCGAGTTTTTTGTTGCCGTTTGTGTCCAACGTAAGTATTCTTCTGTTCAGTTTGTGAAGTTCGGTGATTTGCGTGGACTGGCGATTCCGGTAGGCGACCAGGTTAGCTGCGCTGGCCGGCCTGAGCCGAAGGGCGGTCTCAGACCTCGAAGTTAAGCCTCGCCACAACCCATGCGAGTCTTAACTTCGTCCCCGATAATTGGCGGTTGTTGGAAGAACACCAACAACCACCAATTATCGCGACACAGCATCCACCTAGTCGCCTACCTGCATCTCACATTGCGTAATTTAGCACTATTGCAGATCATCTCAAGTGCTTAACTGAACGGCTTGCGACAGTATCACAATGACTGACGTTGCGTCGACAAACGCTAAAGTTGATTAACAGTCGATGGCTCGTCATCGTGACGGACAAGACGTCAATCTATTCTGAACGTTGACTTAATGTGCTTGAATGGACTGTGCCACAATGCTGTAGCGTTATCATTTAACGTTTACTGAGATGTTATCAATTGTCAGCGTGTGACAGTTTGACCCTTCATGATAAATTTTCGGGAGTGCGGTCTTGCTGCCGAAAGCCAGCAAACAAGAGGTCGGTCAGAAAATTGGGCTCAGCCGTGAAATTTCACTTAGCTGGTGAACTTCCAGCTTAGTGAAAGGCCGAATTCTGAGACGTGTTTTTCCGGCTCAGAATCGTGCCCACGGCGTTCCAGCCCAAATTTTCTGACCGACCGGTTGTGCCCACAATATCACCCATGATTAACGCACCAACGAAGCCAAATTTCACAAGCTCCGCATACTTACGCTGGACACAAACGAAAGCCCAGATAGTTGCACCCCAATCCACCCTGCCGTAGAATAGTAACCACTATTATCCACGGAGGTAATGCACATGACAGAATCAATCAAAACGGCGCTGACCAGCGCCGACTTTAAAGCTTACCATGAAGCAGTTGCAAGCCAACCTGCCAGCGACGTCATCAAGCGCACCGTGATGACCAATGGCGTTGATGCTGCCGCAACTGATCCAGCAGCACAATCGCGGTTACACCGGGTATTTTCCGTTGAATTGCCAACTGGCGGTGTGACTAACCAGAAGCAAAGTGGCCGCTGTTGGGAATTTTCACTTCTGAACACGTTGCGTCATCAGTTTGCGACCACCAACAAAGTTAAGGACTTTGAACTCTCTCAAAACTACCTGTTTTTCTGGGATAAGGTTGAGCGCGCCAACATGTTCTACCAGCACATCATCGACACCGCTGATAAGGGCCCGAACGACCGGGAAGTCGCTTTCTACCTCAAAATGGCTGGCGGCGACGGTGGTCAATGGGCCATGGCCGCGGCGTTAGTTCAAAAATACGGCGTGGTGCCCGACTATGTGATGCCTGAAACCTACAACTCAGAGCACACCAAAGCCTTCGCCTCAACCTTGGCGTTGAAGATGCGCCGTGATGCTGTCACCTTACGTGATGCAGCGGCCAATGGGGCCTCCGCAACAGAATTAGATCAGCAACGCCACGCCATGGTCGGTGAAGTTTACCGCATGGCGGCCTACTCCTTTGGCGAACCACCGGCAACTTTTGACCTCGAATATCGTGACGATGATAAGCAACTACATCGCGACGCTGGTTTGACCCCTCAAGGCTTCTACGATAAGTATTTTGGCGTTGACCTTGACGATTACGTTGTCGTCACTAACTCACCCGATAAGCCATTAAACAAACTGTACCGGCTAGCGAGTCAGGAAAACATCGTTGGTGGCAAGCAGATCCAATTCTTGAACGTTGACATGGACGTACTCAAGCAAACTGCCATCCAACAACTTCAAGACGGCGAGACAATTTGGTTTGGTAACGACGTGCTCCAGCAAATGAGTCGTGAACAAGGCTTCCTTGACGCCAACCTCTTCCGGCGTGCGGAACTGTTTGGCATCGACCTCACAATGGATAAGGCCCACCGCTTTGCCTACCATGAAGCCGAAGTGACCCACGCGATGACGCTGACCGGCGTTAACCTAGTTGACGGTCAACCTAACCGTTGGAAGGTCGAAAACTCTTGGGGTGAAAAGAACGGCGAAAAGGGCTACTTCGTCATGACTGATGACTGGATGGATCAATTCGTTTACGAAGTGGTCGTGCACAAAAAGTACCTGACGGCCGAACAACAAGCATTATTAGAAACGAAACCAGTTGAATTGGCACCGTGGGATCCGTTGATGTAGCAGAGTGCGGAGCCAAACGGGTTGAGCACGGCGTATAAGGGCACTAAGGTGAAATCCCTGGGTTTGGGATTTTACCTTAGTGCCCTTATACATAGTGCTCAGTTTGGCGGAGCACGTTTCGGCGCAGAAGCCAGAACGAGGTAACGAAATCAATTCCACTAAAGTTGCCGACAAGTTCCAACGGTGGCTGTTAATGGTCGCCGAAAACCATGTAGCAGGAACGCACATCAATTTCACCACCAGCTTTCCAAAAAAACACACAACCAAAACAAAAACAGCGCCACGAATTCCAACCAGAATTCATGACGCTGTTCTTTTATCTCCGAGCCACTAACCGCAACCAATCACGCATTAGTAACCTAACGAATTAATATTTTGCCGCTGTTGCTTATCTCCCGTCCAGAACGGTACTTTCACAACCCCAGCGATTTTATCCTTATCCACAAAGCCCCAGTAACGGCTATCATTAGAGACGCTTCGATGGTCACCCAAGACGAAATACTCGCCCTTTGGCACCACTTTAACGTTGTTGCCCCAACCGTACTGTTTCGCTAAGCTCTGCAGCGTCCAGTTTCCGGAACCGGTCCCGGTCGTGCCTTCTGACGCGCTAATGAAGCTCTGGTTAATCTGTTTGCCGTTCACATAGAGTTTGTTGTTCTTGAAGGCCACGGTATCACCAGGCAAGCCAATGACCCGCTTGACGTAATCCGTCCCAGCACTAGCTTCTGGATCCTCGCCATGGGCATCAAAGACAATGACGCTTAAGTGCTTCACGCTCGCCTGTTTAAACATCCACACCCGCTCGTTATTCGTGAGGTTGGGTTCCATTGAAGGCCCATCCACCCGAACTGGTGACAACACAAAACTCTTTAATAGCACTGCCAACAGTAACCCAATGATGACGGGCAGGCCAATTTCTTTTAAAAATTTCATTTGAAAATTCCCCTTCCCTCAGTGTGAACCGAGGTGCTTTTCAGTCGTTTTAGTAGAACACACCAATACTACTCTAGTTACGGCATTTCAAGCAAGTGCTAGGGCGTATCAACTTAAAAAGCTGGGTGATAGTTGTCACTATCGCTCAGCTTTTCGTTCCCGTTTAAGTTTTATTAAATTCGATTTAGCACCACTTCGCCAACCAGTGCGCTCGCTGATTAACGATTTCCGGCGTCATAAAATCAGCCGGACCATGGTGCGCGCCTTCAACGATGTGGAGGGCGACTCGCGATTCACCCATGACCGTCATCGCCTGAGCTGCCAAGTTAAACGACTGCACGTAGGGCACCACCGCATCCGCCGTCCCCGCATAAAGCAACAACGGTGGCGTTTCGCGGGTCAAATACTGCGCCGGATCCGCCTGATGTACCAGCGCCGGAATCTGCGTCAGCTCATGATTGCCAAACATGACCCCTTCAAAGGAATCCGCCTGCCCAGTTTCCGCAAACTGTGGGGTCATCCCCAACAGTTGAAACTGCGCCGCGAACTGGTCGAATTGATAAGGCCCATACGATGCAATCACGCAGGCCACCTTACTAGAAATATCAGGATAGTCGCCCATCCCGTTATCCAGCGTCCCGGTCGCTTCACTAGCCGCGGTCAGCACCGCCAAATGCGCGCCAGATGATTCACCCATCAACGCGATCTTGCCGGGTGCCAAGTGGTACCGTTCCGCATTGCCCCGGACGAAGCGAATCGCCGCTTTCAGTTCACTGATTTGAACTGGAAACCGGCCCTGCGTACTCAACGAGTAATCCGGACTCACAACGGCATAGCCTTGCGCCAACAATTGCAGTGCCGGCTCTAATTTATGCGAACTCTTTTGACCAAAATACAGCCCGCCACCGTAAACATCAATGATGACTGGAAAGGGACCACTCCCTTCATTAGGGAGGTAAATATCAAGCGTATGTCGCGTACCACTCGCATACGCGATGTCGTGGTACTGCCGCTTGATCCCCGCGGTATTTGCTGGAATTGTCGCTACTGTTCGGTCAATAAATCGCACTTAAAAAGCCTCCTGCTTAAACTTCGTCTGTTTTGGCCTGCTTTTGCTGGTCCTTCTTGATGTTTTCGGACACCTTCTGGACCTGGGACCGCTGCCGGTCAAGCCGTTGCTGCTTGGCAGCCACGTAGGCCATGTAAAACTCACCATAATCAAACTCGTGATCATGGCTCCTTCCTGCCGTATACGTTGGTTTATTATCCGTCCATTTCCCCATAGTGGTGCCCTCCTCAAGATTAATTACCTTGATGATACCAGACTAGCGCGACTTTTGAACCCCTAATGCAGGAGAACGACAAAATTTTTTCACAAATTGGTGAAGTCGTTATACCAATGATTGGGTAAACACCTATTTCAAGAGTATAAATCCCGCTAAAGTAGGATTTCGTTAGTCATTTTCGTTAACTAGGCCACTTACTTTAAGTCACTTGCGCTCGTCAACGATCTCCACGTTTTCATCAATTTTTTCACTATCATCCGCCAAAACGAGCGTCTGATACTTCGGCTGTAACGTCAACGTCATCTGATCGCCCAAAAATTCGTCTGAGTAGCCTTTTACGTAGACTGGCACCCAATTGGTCTCTAGTTGCTCGTCATAGTCCTTAAACGGCATTGTATCCGTAATAAGCACTAATTGAAATGAAACTTGCAGCGCAACCAAGCCATGATGTGAATAAGGCCCCACCCCGTCATCATAGCTCAGTAACACCCGGGTATTTGGCGTCAAATGCGGTTTGATTCGCGCAATTGCGTCATCTGAAAATTCAAGATATCGTGCCATGTTAATCTCCTCCTCGGCTTTAGATGCCCCCATTATGAAAGTTTCAGTTGAAAAAGGCAATTGAAAACCTCGTTAAATTCGGTTGTGATTCCCGTTAACTCAGTCCAATCAAAACAACGACTCACGGGATATGTAACCGCCACCATTTTTCACAAACTTATGGTACACTAGAATCATTAACGTTGGAGGTCCTAACTATGAGTAAACGTCAACTTACCTGTCACGAAACCCTGTCCATTACTAATCATCGGGTCTTCAGTTCCGATTTGAATGAACACAATACTGTTTTTGGTGGCCAAACCCTGTCAATGGTCGATAACACATCATCCATCGCCGCTTCTCGCGCGGCTCACCAAGTCACCGCCACGGTCTCGATGGATCACTTGAACTTTATTGCCCCATTTGAGCTACAGGACGCGATGGTGTTTGAATCTTACGTCACAGGGACTAGTCACCGTTCCCTAGAAGTCTTCGTGAAAGGCATTGGCGAACACCTCCTCACTGGTGAACGCTTCGTCGGCTTCACCTGCTTCGTGACCTTCGTTACAGCAGCCAAACCAGCCGATCCCGAACTACCTGAGATTGTACCGGAAACGGATGAAGAGAAGTTCATCTGCGCGGGTTATCAGGACCGCTTGGCGGAACGGAAAGTGGATCGTGATGAGCAAAAGGCCATCTTTAGTCATTTGAATTTAGATTAGCTCGATAGCTAGTTATGTGAATATGCAGGCATAACAGCCCTTCAATATGGGCGGTTGTGTCTGTTTTTTTGTGCTGTCGCTTGTGTCCAGCGTAAGTGTGCGGAGCGAGACGGGTTGAGAGCAGTGTGCAAGGCGACATCGGTGAAGGCGC
>NZ_BAABMI010000052.1:0-39127 GCF_054785195.1 Secundilactobacillus muriivasis
CGGGCGCCTTCACCGATGTCGCCTTGCACACTGCTCTCACCCCGTCTCGCTCCGCACACTTACGCTGGACACAAACGAAAAAAAGCCGCACCATCAACAGACAGTGCAGCTTAATCAGTTATATCGTTACAACGATGCCAAGAACCAGCAAGCCGATGCCAACGGTAAGGCAAAAACGGGCATAGCGGTTCACAATGACCGGGCCGTTTTTAACCGAAGCGACTTCGGTTACCTTGATGCGTTCTTCAGGCAATGGGTCTTCACCCTTCCGTCGCCGGCGACGCCAACCGGCGAAGAGGTGAGCTTTTTCAAGGATGAAAAAGGCGCCTACCATGAGAAATGCGAGGCTCAGCATCACCCAAACGTTAGACACGGCCACGACTGAGGTCAGTGGCATGGCAATCACGCCAATTAGGACGATAACGCCAAGGACCAGTAACGCCCACTTATTTCGTTTCACATATGTCATTTTATTCACCACGATTTCACTCGATCCAATTTAAGAAAAATACGCATGGCCTCTACAGACCATACGTATTTTAATCACTCATTTAGTCCCAATGCTAACGCCTATTCATTACCGTGGAAACGGTTGTGGAATAGTGGGCTAACCGGCTTGTTTTCATGGATTCGCTTAATAGCGTCCCCAATTAATGGGCCGACTGAGATTTGCTTAACCTTGTCAATTTGCTTTTCAGGTGGTAATTGAATTGAATCCGTCACAACTAACTGCTTGATTGCAGAGTTGGCGATTCGTTCAATTGCTGGCCCGGATAAGACGGGGTGGGTACAGCTTGCGTACACTTCAATTGCACCGGCGTCCATCAGGGCTTGCGCACCCAAAGTGATTGTTCCGGCCGTGTCGATCATATCATCGATCATGATACAACGCTTGCCTTTCACATCACCAATGATGTTCATGATTTCAGCAACGTTAGCCTTTGGCCGGCGCTTATCAATGATGGCGATTGGCGCCTTCAAGAATTCAGCTAAGGCCCGGGCCCGTGAAACCCCACCGTGGTCTGGTGAGACCACAACGGCGTTTTCATCGATACCGTGGTTAATGAAGTAGTCTGCCAGTAATGGTGCGCCCATCAAATGATCGACGGGAACATCAAAGAATCCCTGGATTTGAGCCGCGTGTAAATCAAGCGCTACGACCCGGCTGATGCCAGCGGTTTCCAACATGTTCGCCACTAACTTGGCCGTAATTGGTTCCCGGGAGCGTGCTTTACGATCTTGGCGCGCATACCCGTAGTAAGGAATCACAACGTTAATGGTTTCAGCACTTGCGCGACGCAAGGCATCGACCATAATCAATAGTTCCATCAAATTGTCGTTTACAGGAGCTGAAGTGGATTGAATCACGTAAACGTGGCAACCACGAATACTTTCTTCGATGTTAATCCGGATTTCACCATCACTAAAACGATCGACCGACGTTTTTCCAAGTTCAACGCCCACTTCATCTGCAATCCGTTGGGCAAGGGGTTTATTGGAATTTAACGCAAAGATTTTCAACTTTGGGTCATTATATTTCTCTGACATGGGATCCTCCAAATGGCTTATTTCTAGCTTTATTTTAAGCTATCTACAGATAACATGGCAAGCTTATTTCTAATTTAGACGATTATTTTTCTGGATCGTAGGGTAATTTTTTGAAATACCCGGGCTTATTGGTCTGCCGTGAACGCGCAATTGCCATATCGTACTGGTTCACAGCATCCGTAATGGTTGAGCCTGCCGCAATGAACGAATGGTCTGCAATCGTGAGTGGCGCAACCAAGTTTGAGTTGCTACCGATGAAGGCATCATCACCCACGGTCGTGTCGTGCTTATTGGCGCCATCGTAGTTAACGAAGACGACCCCGCAACCAACGTTGATTCGCTTGCCTAAATGGGCGTTCCCCACGTAAGTTAAGTGACCAACCTTAGTGCCTTCATCAATCGTTGCCTTCTTGACTTCCACGAAGTTGCCTAAGTGAACGTGCTTACCGATGTGAGATTGTGGCCGCAAGTGGCTCATTGGGCCAATGTTGCTGCCATCTTCCATCTCGGAGTCTTCCAAGAATGAAGAGGTTACCGTCACGTTGTCGTGAATAATGGAATCGTGAATCTCTGAGTGGGCGCCAATGCGGCAGTTTTCACCGATCACGGTGTGCCCCTTCAACAAAACGCCGGGTTCAATAATCGTATCCGACCCGATTTTAATATCCACGTCAATGTAAGTGTCGTCTGGGTTGACCAAAGTCACCCCGTTACGCATGTGGGCCTCGTTGATCCGCCGTTGCATCACTTTGGTTGCTTTTGATAACGCAACCCGGTCATTAACTCCCATTGATTCTTCGAAATCGGCCATCTGGTAAGCAGCCACGATTTCGCCCTGTTGCTTCAAAATTTCGATAACGTCGGTTAAATAATACTCGCCTTGCGCGTTATCGTTGTTGGTTGCGTGCAACGCCTTAAACAAGGCTTGGTTGTCAAACACGTAAACACCGGTGTTGATTTCGTCAATCTCTTGTTCTTCAGCAGAAGCATCCTTTTGCTCAACGATTTTTTCAACGATACCAATGTCGTTACGGACGATACGCCCATATCCAGTTGGATCCGGTGCCTTTGACGTTAAGATGGTTGCGACCGCCTTCTTAGCTTCGTGGTACTGGAATAATTTCTCAAACGTGCTGGCTTGAAATAACGGGGTATCCCCGCTGACAACCAACGTGGTTCCTTCTTGATCCTTTAACAAAGGTTCGGTTTGTAAGACCGCATGACCAGTCCCGAGTTGTTCTTTTTGTAAGACGTACTGTGTCCGATCCTTCAACGTGGCTTCGACCTGTTCGGCACCGTAACCGACAACGGTCACGATTTGGTCCATCTTGGTCTTTTCAACCTGTGTCAACACGTGGTCAACCATTGCCCGACCGCAAACCTGATGCAACACCTTGTAAAGTTTCGACTTCATTCGAGTGCCCTTACCGGCAGCCAGAATGATTGTATTTCGTGTACTCATCTCAAAAAAACTCCTTAGTTATTTTCATTATCGTCAGAGCAAAACACCAGCCACCACCCGTCAGTCAGTCATAAATGACATACTCACGTGAGGTGGCCAGTTAAAGTGTAACACTAACTCCTAGTCTTTGAGTTGGCTAAAGCGCTCTGGCGTGTAAATTTCACTTAAATAGTTCCCGGGGGTCACATCAACGTGATCATCGGTTGCGTGGATCCGTAACAGTGACGTGTAGTTTGGCACGACCCGTTCGCCTTCAAAGGCCCCTTCAGCAAATACCGCAACACCAGCCACTGTTGAATCAAATTCCTTAACCAGTGACTGCATCCCGCCAACCGTTCCGCCGCCCTTCATAAAGTCATCGACGATCAAAACTCGCGACCCCGGCTTTAGACTCCGCTTTGACAAGGCCATTTTTTCGATTCGGCTACTTGAACCGGAAACGTAGTTCACACTAACGGTCGAGCCTTCGGTGATCTGAGAATCATGTCGGGCGATCACAAATGGAACGTTCAGGTAATCCGCAATACTTTGCGCAATCGGAATGCCCTTCGTTGCAACCGTCATCACAGCATCCACGGGATCGTGAACGTACTGCGTCGCAATTAAGCGACCAACTTGATGGAGGACACCTGGCCGGCCAAGTAAGTCGGACATGTAGACGTAGCCCCCTGGTAGGAAGCGGTCTTCTTCTGACAATGACGTAATGACGTCATCGATAAAGCGACTCGCTTCATCCTTTTTAATGTACGGAATAAACCGGGCCCCACCAGCAGCCCCAGGTACGGTCTCCAACAGCCCCGTTCCCCGAGTCTTAAAGGTCCGCTTCAAAATCGTCAAATCCTCACTGATCGACGATTTTGCCGACTCATAACGCTCCGAAAAAAAGGTCAACGACACTAATTGATGAGGCCGCTCCAACAGATACCGGGTCATATCAATCAGCCGGTCGCTTCTTCTTACTTTCACTTTGGTTCCTCCCATAAACACTCAAATCAGATTTAATAGTCCCATTTTAGCATAAATGTTCGGCTTTTACTTGCTTATTATGGGAATCTCATGATTTTATCACACGAAGGTTACGAGATAAGTCGTTTTACCTATGTTTTTGGCCAAATGTTATCCGTTATTATGTGAATACTAACGTTTGTGTCCAGCGTAAGTGTGCGGAGCGAGACGAGTTGAGAGCAGTGTGCAAGGCGACATCGGTGAAGGCGCCCGGGCCTGGCGGGTTTACCGATGTCGCCTTGCATGCAGCTCTCAGTCTCGCGCAGCACCATTCGGCGTGGTGGCCAGAAAGCGCGTGGTTGACAAGTTCTTACAACTTCAGGAACCCTGGAAATAACAGTTTAAGTGGCGCCGAATTTTGTAGCCTGAGAGCGCCGTTTTTCATGCGGCTTTGGCGAGCGAAGCGACGACAAACAGCCGACACCCAAATCGCACCCAACACTTACGCTGGACACAAGCGACAGCAAAAAAGGCCTCATCCAACAACCGGACAAGGCCACAAACATCAATTAACCGCGTTGCCGATCATACAGTAACGCCGCTAAGTAAAAGATAACTTCAATCACACTAATAAAGAAACTAACCGGCCAGTTCGTCACGTAGCTAAGATAAAGTCCCAGCCAAACGCCAATTAGGGAAAAGGCCACTGCCACACCGATCATTAACCCAACCGTGTGGGTAAAGTATTTAGCAGCTGCTGCTGGTAAGGTCAGTAAAATGAAAATTAATAATGAGCCTACGATTTGCGCCGCCACGCTGACGGACAGCGCTAGTAAAACTAAGAAGACGACTGACAGGGTCCGGGTCCATAATCCCTCAACTCGGGCACCAATTGGATCGAAAGAATCAAACTTCAAGAAACGGTAAATCAAAGCGACAATCACCAGCACGATAGCCGATAATGCCACCATTTGGATCACGTTTTGCCGACTAATACCGATGACGCTCCCAAACAGGATTCCCGTTGCGTAACTGGCATTGCTATTCGCTAGTGATAGGAACAGGATACCGAGACCAATTGCGAGGGCTGAAATTGCCGAAATCGAGTTTTCACGCCGGGATGATTTAGCGCCCAACTCGCCAACGCCAATTGAGCTGACTGTTGTAAATAGTAGCATCCCCAGCAATGGTTGCCAGCCCATAAAGATACCAAAGGCGGCCCCCGCAAACCCAATTTCTGACAGTGTATGGGTCAGAAATGACATGTTACGGGCAATCACGAAAACGCCCATGATGCCCGAAATAATGGCAATTAACGTGCCAGCCATGTAGGCATTTTGCATAAATGGGTAACTAAACATTTCGCATCCTCCCAACCTTTTCATCCGTTAGCGCCGTAATATCATCAGCCTCATAGTTGCCCGGCGTTAAGAACAGGTACTTATTCGCGTACCGCCGTGCTAATGGAATATCGTGGGTCACAAAGATGACCGTCAACGCAAGGTCTTCGTTCAATTGTTTAACAAGGTCTAATAACTCCGTTTTCGCAACCGGATCCAGACTGGCCGTTGATTCATCTAAAATCAACAGGTTCGGTTTGTCCAGCAACGCCTGTGCCAGATAGGCCTTCTGCTTTTCACCACCGGACGCCTGCCCTAGTGGCCGCTTGCGCATCGGGGTTAACTTCGTTTCGGCTAAAATTTCAGTGACGCGTTGCCGTTCCTTCTTGGTTAACCAAGGGAGACCAATTTTCGCAAAATTCAGTCCCACAAAGTCCTCAATACATAACGGGTATTCTGGATCAATGTTTCTGAATTGGGGCACGTACCCCACCTTAACCGCCTGACGAGTCGGTAAAAAGGCCAGTTCACCACCGGTTGGTTTTAGTTCCTGTAAGATAAGTTTCATCAACGTTGTCTTCCCAACACCATTTTCACCCACGATGCTGAGAAAATCACCCTGATTTAACGTATAGTTCAATCCGGTAAAGACGCGCTTATCCGAATACGCAAAGTCTAAATCGGTGAGTTTTAAAATTGGTTCAGTCATGTGGATCTCCTTATCATCGACTCAGTAACCTTAATTACCAAGTTAAAATAAAAAAATAGCCCCAATAGGCGCTATTTTTAAAGTAAATAGTAACTATTACTATTTTAGTTTAAGCTATTTTGATTATTTGTCAATGATTTTCATGGGTGACCACTAATCATTCACCGTTACGTAACGATCTAAGAACTGGGAAACGACTTCCCGATACTTCTTCGGATCGTGGGCGTATGACATGATATGCTTGGTATTTGGCACAATATAGCGCGACTTCACACCACTGATAGCCTGATATAACGCCCGCGCCTGCTTGATTGGCACAACCTGATCATCTTCACCGTGAATGACTAAAATTGGCACTTTGATCTGCTTTAATTGATGACTCACCCGCTGGGTAACTAACCGGGTCCCCGTACGTAACTGGGCAACGCGGTCCGCAATTTGAACGATTGGAAACGCTGGTAAATGATATTGGCGGTGCACCACCGTTTTCGCCATTTCAAAAAGCGAATCAAACCCGGAATCTGCAACAACCGCTTTGACGTTATCGGGCAGTTTTTCACCCGCCGTTGCCATTACAGTCGACGCACCCATGCTGATGCCCATCAACACGATTTCAACGTCGTCGCCTAACTGATCGATCACTTCTTGGATCCAACCCTGATAGTCAAATCGATCCTGCCAACCAAACCCGATGCGATGGCCGTCACTTTCACCTTGCGCTCGAGCATCCGGCATCAACACGTGATAGTGCCAATCGTGGAACAGGCGCGCATACGGAATCATTTGTTCCCGGGCGTGGTTGATGCCATGCGCCAGCAACACGACCCGTTTACTTGGCTGATCGGCTTTAATGTACGTGCCGCGCAACGTCAGGCCATCATCGGATTTTAAATGCCATTCCATCAGTGGCTGTTTGAGGTACCAAACATTATCAGCAGCGCTATTTTCCGCTACCGCTAGCTGCCGCCCCGTTTCTTTCTTATGCTGACTAGCGTACGTTAAAGCGTGATAGGCAGCACAACTGGTCGCAATCGTTGCTGTAATCCCAGTTGCAATCGTCGCTGCCGTCCATGTGATCCATTTCGATTTTGACATGTTTAATAAGCTCCTTTATAACGAACGAACGAGGTAGGCTTCGGAGCAAAATCCCCGAATACTGTTAAACACTCGCTGGGCCCGCGACTGCTTGTCAAAAACCGCAAACACCGTGGGACCCGTGCCGCTCATGAGTGCATTGGTTGCACCATAGGCCTGCATCCGTTCCTTAATTTGTTTAATTTCAGGGTACCGCCCAGCTGAAATCGGTTCAAGCGCATTGCCCATCGCCGTCACCAGCGCAGCGTGATCGCCCACCTCAATTGCATCCAAAATCGACGCAATTTCGGGGTGTTCCAAATGATCATAATCGATTTGCCGCAAAATGCTGGGCGTCGACACGCTCACATTAGGCTTCGCCAATACTAACCAAACCGGCTTCAACGATGGATCTAACACCCGAATCTGTTCACCATAACCGGTGACATGAGCTGTTTTACTATAAACGCAATACGGCACATCAGAATCCACTTTTAATCCCAGTTTAGCTAATTCAGCCAACGGTAACTTAAGGTCCCACAACGTATTGAGCGCCCGCAATACTGCGGCCGCGTCAGAGGAACCGCCACCCAGCCCAGCCGCAACCGGAATGTTTTTTTGAATCTTGATCACAGCCCCCTGCTTCACGTTAAACGTTCGCTGTAACAACGACGCTGCTTGAAACGCTAGGTTGCGCTGGTCATTGGGTAAAAAACCCGAATCCGAGGACACAACGATACTGCTTCGAGCCGTTGACTGCACCTCGACGTAATCCGCAAGGTCGATCGACGTCATTACCATGTTCCATTCTGGCATGCCATCCTCATGGCGAAAGGGGGTATCAAGCCCCAGGTTGATCTTCGCAGCTGCCTTTTCCACTACTCTCATCATCTGTTTTCACCTAAATTCTTGTAAAGGTTACCTCTTGGAGAGTTGAGTTTAGTCGATCAACTGAATGGGTCTAACAAATGCCCAACCAAAGTCGTCAGTTTACCAGCTGGCGCACTCATCACCAGTTAGTTTCATTAAGTTTTACGCCCACTCAATCGATCACGTTTGGCTCACCCTCATACCTTCGTCAGTTTATTATTGACATTATAGCAATTTTTTCCAAGTTTGTGTTCGATACCCGTGAGCTTTTTGAACTCAATCGCTATCTGATAGCAGTTTGGAGCAGATGTTTGGTTTTGATTCTGGTTTGTGCACTTATTATGTATGTTGAAGACTGGCGTTTGTGGCCAGCGTAAGTGTGCGGAGCGAGACGGGTTGAGAGCAGTGTGCAAGGCGACATCGGTGAAGGCGCCCGGGCCTGGCGGGTTTACCGATGTCGCCTTGCATGCAGCTCTCAGTCTCGCGCAGCACCATTCGGCGTGGTGGCCAGAAAGCGCGTGGTTGACAAGTTCCTACAATTTCAGGAACCCTGGAAATAACAGCCAAAGTGGCGTCGAATTTTGTAGCCTGAGAGCGCCGGTTTTCATGCGGCTTTGGCGAGCGAAGCGATGACAAACAGCCGACACCCAAATCGCACCAAATGCTTACGCTAGACACAAGCGACAGCAAACAAAAAAGAGACCCACTAACCGCGTGGTCTCTTTACTGTGCATCGTCTTCGACCGGAAGATCGAAGTCAATTTGAATGTTCTGGGTTAAAATGTCGGTGTAACTGTATGATACCCGTTCAAATGAATTCTCGTCCTGATCTAGATCAACGACGAAAACGGCGGGATAGGTTTCTTTTAGAATTCCGTGTCGTTCTGTCGTCTTTTTGCGCCCTGCCTGGGCGACTACCATAAGTTCCTGCCCGATGCGATGATCGAGCCGATCCTTAATCGTTGCTATACTTGTTGGCATGACCTCACCCCTTGTGAAACATTATAGCGCGGTTTCACAAAAAAGTCAAATTATACCACAACTCTTTATTTTCAACAAGTATTTTTCTTATAAAAATAACTAGTTTTTGACAAGTCATTTAGGCCCGGAAAAGTCATGGTAAACATTGTTAACACGCCTTTTCAACTGTTATGCACGAGCCCGATTAGCTAGAGTAACCCATCCACGTGCAACTCATTTACTAATTCAATGAACTGTTCTAGGCGTAATTTTTCCGAACGGATTTGAGGTGAAATTTGGACCCGTTCCAAAACGGCAGTTAAGCGAGTCTTCACATCGGGGTCTTTACCAAACATGGCCAGTAAGTTATTCCAAAAACTCTTCCGCCGGTGCATAAAGCTACCCTTCACGAATTTAGCAAATACCCGTTCATCAAACGGTAACACCGCCAGTGGTTCGCGCTTGGTCATCGTGACGATTGCGGAATCCACGTTCGGTTGTGGAATAAAGGCGGTCCTAGGCACCATGAACGACACGGCCGCGTTAGTTTGATATTGAACGGCAATCGATAACGAGCCGTACGCCTTCGTGCCGGGAACGGCAACTAGCCGATCAGCAACTTCTTTTTGCATCATGACCGTAATCGCGTCAAAACTGATGCCACTTTGAAGCACATTCATCAAAATTGGGGTTGTGATGTAATATGGCAGGTTAGCCACTAACTTCAATGGCCGACCGGGTTCAAAGTGTTCCGCGATTACCTCACCGAGATTGGCCTTCAAGATGTCTTGGTTGAGCACGGTGACGTTGTCGTACTGGGACAGCGTTTCGCTTAAAACGGGAATCAATTGATCGTCAATTTCAAACGCCAACACTTGGTGGCTGTTTTGGGCCAAAAACTCCGTTAACGCGCCAATTCCCGGGCCGATTTCGATCACGTTATCCTGTGGTGACAGGTCGGCGGCTTGAACAATGTGTTCCAAAATGTTGATATCGGTTAAAAAGTTTTGTCCCAGACTTTTTTTGATGGCCAGGCCATACCGATTGATAATGGCTTGGGTCCGTGCTGGACTCGCAATTAATGGTGTGCTCACGTTAGTTTTCTCCTTCGTCGATTGTCTTCACAGCTTGCCAAAATGCCGTCTGACTGATCTGAAACATCTGTAGTCGCTTCTTAAGTTGCTTGCCGTTGACGTACCCGATTCGAAGCACCTCGCCCAACGCTTCACGACGGGCTTTTGCTTTCGGTCCACCGATCAATTCGGCTTTCAACAAATCTGCTTGCGTAATCGTTGGCTCTGCAGTTGCGTCAGCTTCTGTATAAACGTTTTCTAGCGCTTCTCGAATCGCTTCGGCGCTCGCGTGCTCAACCCCAAGTGAACCGCCAGCCTTCGTTGGGACGCCTTCACTTTTAGGTAAAAAGGCGTGCTTGGCATTTGGCACGACTTCTGACACGATTTTGCGAATCTTTTCACCGGAAAAATCTGGATCAGTGAAGATAATGATGCCGCGTTTTTTGGCGACCTCTTCGATTAACGCCAGCGTTTCATCCGGGACTGCTGATCCTCGAGTTTCAATCGTATCAGCATTCACGGCCTTAGCGATTTGCTTCGTGTCGTCCTTGCCTTCAACGACGATCACTTCTTGAATGGTTTTCATGTTTACTCCTCTATCCCAAAGAACCGGTGGGCATTGTGCCAAGTTGCTTCAGCAATCGCTTCTGGGGTTGTCTCCCGTTCCTTAGCAATTGCATTAACGGTATAGTGTGTGAACCCGGGTTCGTTTTGTTCGCCACGGTGGGGTTCTGGCGTCAGGTACGGCGCATCCGTTTCCACCATCATGCGATCCAGAGGCGTTGCCCGAACTGATTCGTGGACTTCATGGGCGTTCTTAAAACTAGCGACGCCACTGTACGAGATCATCATTCCCAGATCCAAGAACTTCTGTAGCCATTCTGGATCACCATTGAAACTGTGCATGACACCACCGATACCATCAAGACCAACTTCCTTAATAATGGCATATGTGTCTTCAAATGCATCACGGTTATGCACCACAATTGGTAAATGGTGTTTCTTCGCTAATTCAATTTGACGTTTAAATACCCGCCGCTGCACATCTTGGGGACTCGTATCCCAGTGATAATCCAGTCCAATTTCACCTAATGCAACAACTCGCTCGTCTTCTAGCTGTTGTTCGAGCACGGCTTCAGCTGCGTCGTCGTAGAACTTCGCATCTTCTGGGTGCCAGCCAACTGCGGCGTACAATTGCGGATACTGATGCGCTAAGTCGATTGCGGCCTGATTCAGCTCCGTATTGGATCCCACGATCGTCATTTTAACGACATCTAAGTCGGCTGCCTGCTGTAGAAACCGTGGCACATCGTTGATAAATTCTGAACTGTTCAAATGGGTATGTGAATCAAAAATTTTCATGGTTGCCTCCTGTTTGCTAACCGCCGAAAACAAGCGAAAAGACCGGATGATCACGTTGCCATCATCTGGTCTTTTCGGTTACCTGGTCGGGACCTGACGGCACGTGGTGTGGCTTGACGCTCTCACCCTTCTCGCGCCCGGACACCGGCCACTCTATTCGACTGTTGACCCGTTCTTGATGCCTTCAGGAACCGTTACGAGTTGAACGTGTCCTTGATCATCTTCGGAAGATAACAGCATCCCTTGGCTGATTTGGCCACGCATCTTCCGTGGCTTCAAGTTGGCCACGATGATGACCTTTTTACCAAGTAGTTCCTTAGGTTCTGGGTAGTATTCAGCGATACCTGACAAAATCTGGCGATCGTCGCTGTCACCAGCATCCAACCGGAATTGCAGCAGCTTATCAGCGCCTTGAACTCGTTGGACATCAATGATTTCAGCAACTTTTAATTCGATTTTTTCAAATGCTTCGAACCGAACATCCTTCTTATCCGACTTCAAGGTCGTTTCTTCCGGATTCCAGACACCAGAAGCGGCTTGCTGCTTAGCTTCTTCCATGGCAGCCCGGCCCTTCTTCTTGTCGGACTTCGTCATCTGTTGCACGATAAAGTCAACTTCTTCTTCCGCATCTCGACGAGGGAAGATTGGCGTTCCCTTTGCAACAACCTTACTGTTTTGTGGTAAGTCGGCAATGGTCAGGTCCTTCAGGTTGATTTGATCATCAAAGTCTAAGCCTAGTTGCGCCAAGATTTCCTTTGGTGCGTGCGTCATAACGGGACTTAACAGGTAAGCAATGACCCGCAGACTAGCCGTTAAGTGCGCCATAACGGCCGCTAACTTCTTAACGTCAGTTGCATCGTCACTCTTCGCTAAGACCCAAGGTTCAGTTTCATCGATGTACTTGTTTGTCCGGGCAATCAGCTTCCAAATTTCAGCTAACGCATCTGACATGTGTAAGTCATCCATCAACTTGTGATAGTTGGCAATCGTTGTTGCTGACGTTGCTTCTAAGTCTGCGTCAAATTCAGTGACACCGGCTTCGTAAGCTGGTACAACGCCATCTTCGTACTTGTTGATCATAGCAACGGTCCGGTTTAACAAGTTCCCGAGGTCGTTAGCTAAATCGTAGTTCAAGCGATCAACGAAGTCTTCTGGTGTAAACGTCCCATCGTTACCGTAAGGCATTGCCCGCATCAAGTAGTAACGGACAGAATCCAAACCGTAACGATCAACTAAGGTTTCAGGGTAGATCACGTTGCCCTTAGACTTGGACATCTTGCCGTCCTTCATCACTAACCAGTTGTGACCAAAGACTTGCTTTGGTAGTGGTAAGCCGAGGGCGTGCAACATAATTGGCCAGTAAATCGTGTGGAACCGAACGATTTCTTTCCCAACCATGTGGACGTCAGCTGGCCAGTATTTTTTAAACAAACTATCATCGTCCGTATCGTAACCTAACGCGGTGATGTAGTTCGTCAACGCATCCAACCACACGTAGACCACGTGCTTTGGATCTGACTTCACTGGCACACCCCAAGTAAAGGTCGTCCGTGAAACAGCAAGGTCTTCCAAACCTGGCTTGATGAAGTTATTGATCATTTCATTCATCCGGGTTGCGGGTTGGATAAATTCTGGGTGGGTGTGGTAGTAATCCAACAACCAGTCGGCGTACTTACCCATCTTGAAGAAGTAAGATTCTTCCTTAACCAACTCAACTTCGTGGCCACTAGGAGCCTTCCCACCGATCACTTTACCGTTATCATCGCGGTAAACTTCAGCCAGTTGCGTTTCCGTAAAGTATTCTTCATCATCCACGGAGTACCAACCTTCGTATTGACCCAAGTAAATATCACCCTGGTCTTGAAGTTGTTGGAACATCTTTTGAACCGCAGCTTCGTGGTAATCATCGGTCGTCCGAATGAACTTGTCATTTGAAATCTCCAGAACTTTCCAGAGTTCCTTGATCTGAGCGGCCATCTTATCCACGTAGCTCTTAGGATCAGTGCCCAGCTTTTCAGCCTTCTCTTCGATCTTCAAGCCGTGTTCATCAGTCCCGGTTAAGAAAAAGACGTCGTATCCCGTTTCACGCTTGTAACGCGCTAAGGTATCACACGCAATCGTCGTGTATGAGTTCCCAATGTGTAACTTACCCGATGGATAGTAAATCGGGGTGGTTATGTAGTACGTAGGTTTCGTTTCTGCCATGTTATCAACAGGCCCCTTTCAACAAATGATTATATTGTTGCTTTTTAAAATTTTGAGTGAACAAATTCTCCAATAGTATAGCATAATTCCAGTGACTGTGTGCCCTGCGTCAGAAGTTTCTACTGTCGTTTGTGTCCAGTGTAAGCATCATTGCTGTTAGTTTGTGAAGTGCGGTGATTTGCTTGAACTGTCGATTCCGGTAAGCGGCTAGGTTCCTGCTGTGGGGCCGGTCTGAGCCCAAGGGCGGTCTCAAACCTCGAATTCAAGCCTCGCCAAAACCCATGCGAGTCTTGAATTCGTCCCCGATAATTGGCGATTGTCGGAAGTTCGCCAACAACCACCAATTATCGCGACACAGCATCCACCTAGCCGCTTACCTGCATCTTACATTGGCACAATTCGGTACTATTGTAGACCATCTCAAGTGATTAGCTAATCATCATGCTGCGGTATGACAGTGATTGATATTAACTCGGTAAACAGCACAATCGGTCAGCAATTGTCATTTCCGTGATGAACAAATGTTAGTCTATCCTGAACGTTGACTCAACTCGCTTGAACGTACTGCTGACCCGATGTCGTAACGTCATCGGTCAACACTTGCTGAGATGCTTACAATTGTCAGCGTGCGACAGTTTGGCCCTTCATAATAAATTTTCGGGAGTGCGGTCCTGCTGCCGATAATCCGCAAACAAGAGGTCGGTCAGAAAATTGGGCTCAGCCGTGAAATTTCACTTAGCTGGTGAACTTCCAGCTTAGTGAAAGGCCGAATTCTGAGACGTGTTTTTCCGGCTCAGAATCGTGCCCACGGCGTTCCAGCCCAAATTTTCTGACCGACCGGTTGTGCCCACAATATCACCCATGATTAACGTGCCGACGAAACCAAGTTTCACAAACTTCGCACACTTACGCTGGCGCAACTGACAGTCAGAGCTAAAACAAGCTCATCTGCTGCGGTCCCAGTCCCGTCCAGTGCACGCCCAGTAAATCACGCAACGCCAAGGCATTTGGTGCGGCGTCACCACCAGAGTTGTTGTTAAAAATGACGCAGACGTCCTTGGCTTGCTGACTCAGATCCGTCACTAACTGACCAAACTCGGCCAGTTCTGCATCTGAATACCGGTAGAGAGTCCGTTGGCCACGCCAGTCTTTGCCTTGGTTGAACCAGCCCTTCTCGTTTCGGCCATGCAATCGAAGGATCGCCAAGTCACTCGTCACTCGTGGCAATAGCGCCATGCCGTCATTTAAACGGTGCGGTTCATCCACGATCACGTGGGTCATGTGTAACTGCTTCAGGTAGGTCATTACATCATTAACCAGTGCAGGATCATACCAAGTTGGATTGCGAAACTCCACGGCAATTGGCAAATCACCCATTAACCGGCGAATGTCAACTAACCACTCTAAGTTCTCAGTCGACCGTCGGAAAAACGGTGGAAATTGAAAAAGTACCGCCTTCAGTTGATGTTTAGTGACTAACGGCTGAACCATCCGCCGAAAATCAACGAAAGCTTGCCGCCGGTCATCCTCACTCACTTCATCCGTTCCGTAATCGTGCTTGGTCATCACTTTATTGGCTTTCAAAATAAATTGAAACCCCGTCGGCACCTCTTGTTGCCAACGTTGAACCGTTGTGACTCGCGGAATGCCGTAAAACGGTGTGTCCACTTCCACAACCGGGAGCACCGCAGCGTACTCACTGAGCGTCACGTCCCGTTGCTCATCGTTAATCAGTGCCGGATGTTCTTTCCAAGTCGTTAACCCAATCGTAATCATGCGTGTCCCCCCCTTACTTCAATCGTTTAAACTGACGAATCAGCGTTGCCATCTCGTGACTCGGTCGCCCTGTTAATTGGCTGATCAGTCCCTGACCGGTCAACCGATCATTTCGTCGAACGAGCATTAAACAGAGGTCAAGTCCCACCAAGAGTCCGGTCAAAATCAAGCCATTTTTAACGGTCAAATACCGCCAAAACAGCATCACTTGACCATTATTCGCCATCAGTAATTTCACAATTGCGTACAACATCAACCCGTCAACGGTTACCTGCATCCCAAGTAACACCCGAATGTGGCGTAACAGTCGTCTGAGCTGTTGTTCAATGTCTCCCTGCGACATCGTGTCTCAGTCCTTATTTTTCAAATAATGGTCGATTCGGTGATCCGGAATGATCCACGGAATCAGGTTGATAAACGCAAAGATAGCAATCAAAGGTGGCCAGATAAAACCGGCTAACAGGCCAATCACATTTGCGCCCATTGAAAACCACGGCTTGAGATAATGCTGGCCAAAAAAGTTGTTCAGTGCCGTATCCTCACCATGCGTTGCCACCAACGCCCGAATGATCAGGTAAAAACTTAGGTTCGCCATGAAGAAGGCCAGTCCCATCGTAAACTCGGGGGCAAACGCCATGATATGGGTTCCCGCCCAAGCCGTAGCAATGGGTAGCAAACTTAACGTCAGCAAAAAGAAGTTGTTGGCCCATAAAACTGAGCCACTGATTTCTTCCGTCACTTGGAAAAGGTGATGGTGATTATTCCAGTAAACGGCAATTGCCAAGAAACTTAGCAAGTACAAAATCAATTTAAACCGTAACGGCCACAGTGCCGCGAAGGTTGCCCCCTCTGGTTCCGGAATCTCCAGCACCAAAATTGTAATGATAATTGCCATGACCCCATCCGTGAAGGCCTCTAATCGGTCTTTCCCCATGTTCATTCTCCTATTTCATTAAATCTCAAGTTGATCGTAAAAGGCCGCCGCATCCTCCTGTACCATTTCAAACTGAAACGGAAACGACAGCGGTTCTTGGTTAATGACGATCACGGGCGCACCCGGATTGCGGTAATCTAACAGTCCCGCAAACGGGTAGACGCGCATGGACGTCCCGGTGATGACGATCAAATCGGCATTGCTCATTGCAGCAACCGCCCGATTGATATTGTCTTGGTTCAGTCCCTCTTCGTATAGCACAACGTCGGGTCGCAATTGCCCGCCGCAGTCGGCGTGAACTGGATCTTTGAGGTACTCGTGCCAGTCCACGGTCGCACCACATTTTTGACAATAGACGTGATACAAGTTCCCGTGAAATTCTACGAGGTGCTTGGCATCTGCTACTCGGTACAAGTTATCGATGTTTTGCGTGACGATGGTTGCCCGGTCCTGCTGGGTCAACGCTGCTTGAACCCGGTGAATCACGTTGGGTTGGGCGTCAGGCTTATACAGATTTTGCGTCACATAGTCGTAAAACACCCGTGGCTCTTGCGTCAAACAGGTGTGGCTAAGATAGTACTCGGCATTTTTGTGCGCCGTGTACAGCCCGTTATTTGACCGGTAATCCGGAATGCCGGACGGGGTCGACACGCCAGCACCCGTTAGAAAGACGATGTGCTGAGCGTTTTTAAAACTTGATTGAATGATTGGCGACATTTGATCAACCTCCAATTCGTTACCGTAAAATGTATGGCATCTCCAGTTGCTTCAAGAGTGCTTCCACGGTCATGCCGTAAATGCCCTTGTAGTAGTCTGGCGTATCCTCACTAGCCTTAGGCGCTGGCAGGACAAAGCTGTTTTGACGGTCAGTCCGGTTAATGCCAACGTAGGCCCGCCGGTTCGTTTTAACGTCCACCATATCGGAATGGAATAGTTCAAATACTTGCCGAACTTCCAAGCGTAATTGGCGCTTAGAAAAGACGCTGGTCAGCGTGGCAAACTCTTGATTGTTAACGGGCGGCAATCCCCATTCTTCGAGTTGTGCATCGAAGGCTTTGAATGCCTTGACCACGTTGCGACGAAGCGTAAACGGTGAATCAACCGCTTTTTCGGTGATGATCCCGTATAGCTTCTGAGCCGCTGGGAAGGCCTTCGGATAATCGGTCGCGAACTGCTTGTTGATGGCGGCATTTTGATCACCAAAGAAGACCAACGCATCCGTCAGTACCAGTAACCGCATCGTCATCTTATCGTCATCCGCAGCTGGTTCAGGATCGATGGTGGCCTGAACCCCCTTCAAGTAGAGTTGTTCAATGTTATCATCGATCAAATCATGCTTGCGTTGTTCCGAGACAACGACCAAGTGGGAAACCGTATCGTAAAGGTCCGTTGACAGTAACTTCAGCTGGTTGTCCAGCTCCTCATTACCGGTAGACAAACTGTAGAATAGTTGCGGAAAACCACGCAACGTCATCAGTAAGTGAAGTAATTCGTGAGACGCCGTATAGTCTGGTGCCGTCAAGTCACTGATTTGGACCATCAAGTGGTCCTTATCCTGAACGACTTGTGCTTGGTCATGACGCACGTAACCGCTTTGTAACTCACCGATAAACTGAAGTTCAACCTTCCCCGGGAACAGTTCGTTCACTGCATCTAACAGGGATTGTACGTGATCGTTAATTTCAATGTTTTGCATCGTTGTCATCCTTTGTTTGTGTTCTAAGTTGTTGCAAAATACGCCGGGCGGCAGCCTCATCTGGGTCCTTCACGGCATCCAGTTGGGTCACTACGGCGTCAATTTCATTGGCCAACGCGCCCACTGAGAGTGCCAGTGAACGCCGCTGCATCTTCATGTGGCCGCGTTGAATACCACTGGTTACCAGTGCGTTCAAGGCCGCAAAGTTTTGCGCCAGACCAACCGAGACGATGACCTGCATTAAGTCCTCAGGCGTGTTGATTTCGGCCAGTTGTTGATTGATTTTGACCAGTGGCAATACCGCCGTGGCCCCGCCAACCGTCCCAACTGGTAACGGTAGGGTTAGTTCACCAACGAGATCATCGCCCTCAAGGGCCCACTGACTCAACCCGCGATACTGACCGCTAGTTGTAGCGTAGGCGTGAGCGGCACTTTCAATCGCCCGCCAATCGTTACCCATGGCGATCACAACGGCGTCAACGCCGTTCATAATGCCCTTATTGTGCGTCACTGCCCGGTATGGGTCAAGTTGGGCAACCTCACTGGCTTGCGCGATTCGTTCGGCCACCCCAGCGGGTAGCTGAGATTGTGGGATTCGGCAAGTTGCCGTTGCTAAGCTCTGATCAGCAGCGTTGGACAAAATACTGAAGAGTGGCTGTTGCAATTTAGTCTGAACCACCGTTGCAATGGCTTCCAACATCGTGTTGAGCATGTTGGCGCCCATTGCGGCCTGAACGTCAGCAAACAGGTCGATCGACACGTAACCGTCGCCAAGGTCTCTGGTCCGCAATTTCCGAGGTCCTCCACCGCGTTTAACAATCGACGGGTGCGCCTGGGCGGCAACTTCAAGTAACTCAGTTTGGTGTAAGGCAACCCAGTCATCAACTGAAGCAAACACCTTGACGTGACTTAACACGACCTGACCCATTAATAATCTCGACTGCACCGTGGCTTGAATGCCACCAGCCTTCGCTAACTGCTTGGCCCCGTTACTGGCTGCCGCAATCACGGAAGGTTCTTCCGTGACCATTGGCACCACCAATTCACGCTGGTTCACCATTAAGTTAACGGCAACGCCTTCCGGTAGTTGAAACGCCGTAATGTCGTTTTCAATCAATTGCTGCGCGTCGCCTTGTGCCGCACGATCACTTAATAACTGGACCATTGCTGGGGTCAGTTCGCGGTGCTGCGCTAACAGCGCTAATCGTTCCGCCCGTGATCGCTTATAAAAGTGTGCAAACTCCGATTCCATGGGTCTTGTCCATCCTTTGTTAATTGTAGTCTTGATTCAAATACGCGTTGATAATACCTTCGCGAACGCCGCTTTCAGAGAAAATGACGCGGTCCGAATCTAACATCTGAAGTAATAGTACCAGTGGTAAGATGCCACCCACAATAATATCAGCTCGGTCGGGTTCAAGTCCCGAAATTTGTTTCCGTTGTTCGTGATTTTTGCAAAGCAAACCCGAAAACAACCGGAAAACTTCGTGAGTCGTCAGCTGATAGCCGTGAATTTGTTCAACGTGCAACACCTGTTGTTGTCGCCGACTCATCCGGGCAAGTGAGCGGTTAGCGCCACCAAGCAGAATAAACGGCTTGGTTTTGGCTTCCCCCAACCACCAGATATCCTGTAATCGTTGCCGTAAAAATACCGTCGCATCAAAGAAGTCGGCCGGGTTGATCTGGTCATCTAAGTGGAACTGTTCAGACAAATTGACCGCCCCAAACGGAATGCTGATCAAGTTACTTTCCTTACCTGACCGAATGTTGACCATTTCAAGGCTGGCACCACCAATATCTAGCATCAGCGCATCCTCGACCCGTAGTCGATTCATCACGCCGAGGTAGTCGTAGTAGGCTTCATCGTCACCCGATAAAACGTCAAACGTCAGCCCCACTTCGCGCTGAACCCGTTCTAGAAAGTCGGCTTGATTACTGGCTTGGCGCACGGCCGCGGTTGTAATGGCCTTAACCGTTAAGTTTGGTAAATCTTGATAGAGAATCCGAAAGTGTTTTAACGCAGCAAGGGTTCGCTTGATTGCGGCATCTTGCAACTTCTTCTCCGGTCCCATCCCCTCAGATAACCGGGTATCTTCTTTATAACGCCCAACTTCCCGGAACGTTTTGTCCGGGCGAATTTCGTTGATCGCCATCCGGACTGAATTTGACCCTAAATCCACGATCACTAAATTATCCATTGTCAGTCGCCCCTTCGCACCATTTGAAATAACCTACGTGAGTTATCGCTAATTAACCGAAGTAGTTGATGCCAATCGCGTTCCGAACTTCCGTTAACGTTTGGTTGGCAACTTGGTTAGCCTTTTCGCTGCCTTCTTGCAAAATCTTGTAAACAGCATCCGTATCTTGGGCGTATTGTTCGCGCCGTTCGCGGATTGGCTTTAATTCAGCTTGTAAGACGTCGTTTAAGTAACGTTTGATCTTCACGTCGCCCAAACCACCTTGTTGGTATTGCGCCTTTAATTCCGCAACCTTGGCGGTATCAGGATCGAAGATATCCAAGTAAGTGAAGACCGTGTTGCCTTCGATATGACCTGGATCTTCAACGTGGATGTGGGTTGGGTCGGTGTACATTGACATGACCTTCTTTTGGATCGTATCCGCATCATCGGCCAAGTAAATGGCGTTGTCCAAGGACTTACTCATCTTAGCGTTGCCATCTAAGCCAGGAATCCGACCTTGGCCTTCTTCTGGGAAGTAGCCTTCTGGTTCAACCAAAACGTCGCCGTAGATGTTGTTAAAGCTCCGGACGATTTCACGGGTTTGTTCCAACATTGGTTCTTGGTCTTCACCAACGGGAACCGTTGTCGCTTTAAATGCCGTGATATCAGCGGCTTGACTAACTGGGTAGATAAAGAATCCAGCTGGCACACTTTGGCCGAACTTCTTTTGCTTGATTTCAGTCTTAACGGTTGGGTTTCGTTCCAAACGAGAAACACTAACCAAGTTCAGGTAGTGCATCGTCAGTTCACTCAAAGCTGGAATTTGTGATTGCACAAAGATGGTTGATTTAGCTGGATCGATGCCGACAGCCAAATAGTCCAAGGCGACTTGGATCAAGCTGTGGCGAATCTTTTCGGGATCCCGAGCGTTATCAGTCAACGCTTGTTGGTCAGCAATCATGATGAATGAGTCGTAATCACCAGAATTTTGTAATTTGACCCGGTTCTTCAATGACCCCACGTAATGGCCAATGTGAAGCTTCCCAGTTGGTCGGTCACCCGTTAAAATAATTTTCTTGTCGCTCATCTGTTTATCATCCTTTCAATTTACCCCTTACCAGTCCGGTAACGCTGAAAAAAACGTCCCATTGCCAAATGCAATAGGACGTCAACCGCGGTACCACCTAATTGTGACCACCAGGCCACCACTCGTCGCCGATAAGGAGGCACCCTAAATTCAGTTTGCTGGGTCCAAAGTCGTCATCATGATTGGTTTCAGCCAAGCCAATCTCTCTGTGGGTGATCACGAACGCGCACCAGCGAATTTTAGTTTGATTTCATATAATATGGTTACTATTTTAAGGGTTGGGGGGGAGAATGTCAAAGAGCGTGGCGCAAAACGGGTTGAAGTCGGCGCCTAAGGCATTCTCGACAGAAAGTCGTGGGTTTCGGCTTTATGTCGGGAGTGCCTTAGGTGCCGACTTCAGTTTTGCGACGCGCGTTTCGGCGTGGTGGCCAGAAAGTGCTTGGCTGGCAAATTAAGGCATTAAACCTAACCCCAAGAAATAACAGTTCACTCTGAGCCGAAAATTGTGGCCATGTTAGTTTAGGAAATCGTTAACAGCTATGTAGATGCAGCATAGTTGCTTATAAACTATCTACTGTAAGAAGCACCGATTATGTTTCGGGATGTCCACTACGGTTACCACCCGCTTCCGGCGATGCTCATTACTACTACGTTTGTTTCGACTCAGTTTGAACTTGTATTTCCCGTAAATCGTCTACACCATGAAGCTGGTCCTCGTTTTCGCTTTCTGGTCACCACGTCGAAACGTGCGAAATGGGGCAGAAGGTTTGTATAAGGGTGGACCAACTAAATCTGCCAAACCCCGGCGATGCTCATTACTACTACGTTTGTTTCGACTCGGTTTGAATTTGTATTTCCCGTAAATCGTCTACACCATGAAGCCGGTCCTCGTTTTCGCTTTCTGGCCACCACGTCGAAACGTGCGAAATGGGGCAGAAGGTTATGTATAAGGGTGGACCAACTAAATCTGCCAAAACCCGGCAGATTTAGTTGGTCCACCCTTATACGCCACCTTCTAAGCGCCCCATTTCGCACTCTTTAATTGACAACCCCCTCCCACACCACTAAAATAGTCCAAGCACAATTTAAACGAAAGAGGCGGTATTTTGACATCGCAGGAACAAGAAAAGGAACAACAACGCGTTGACTCGGTGATTCACCAAATTACCGCACGCATCGCTGCTGTTACCGATGATTATGACAAAGCACGGGCTGAAATGAAGCTGGTTCAAGAAAACTACAGTGCCAACACTTCCGTTAACTACATCGAACTTGATGACCGGATCGAAACTTCCGCCGATCTGCAACAACAACGGGCGCTGGCTTCTCGGTTAATTGAAAACGAACAGATCATTTCCGGTCAATTGAACACCTTTAAGGAACTGGAACAATCACCCTACTTCGGGCGGATCGACATTCAAGACGCTGGCGATCCCGATACCGAACGGCTCTACATTGGCACGGCTTCCTTCACCGACGACGAACAAAACTTTCTGGTTTACGACTGGCGCGCGCCAATCTCGGCCATCTACTATAACGGGACGCTGGGCAACGTGACTTACGAAACACCCGGTGGTCGCCAATTGACAAACCTGAAAAAGAAGCGTCAATTTTTGATTCAAAACGGCCAAATCGAAAGCATGTTTGACACCAACGAAACGGTTGGTGACGAAATGCTCCAACACGTGTTGGGACAACAAAACGACGAAACCATGCAAAACATCGTTGCCACCATCCAGCGTGAACAAAACGACATCATCCGCGACACTCGCAGTGATTTACTCGTTGTTCAAGGGGTAGCCGGTTCGGGTAAAACATCCGCCATTCTACAACGAATTGCCTTTTTGCTTTACCACAGTCGACAGGAACTGCAAGCCGACCAAATCGTCCTGTTCTCCCCCAACAAACTATTCAGCCACTACATTTCTGATGTGTTGCCTAGTTTGGGTGAACGTAACATGCGCCAGGTGACCCTAGCTGAATTTCTAAGCCAGCGGTTACTCGGGCTGGATGTCGAAACGTTGTTTGACCGTTACGAAACGGAAAGTACGTTACCAGCTGCTCAGGTCAACGTTCGCCAGTTTAAGGAATCCGCTAATTACATGCACCAAGTTGCCGACTACTGTCAGCATTTGGACCCAGAACATTTCAAATTCAACCATATTTACTTCGACGGCCAAGTCTTCTTCGACAAGGCGGAAATCGAGGCCATTTACCACGCACTGCCAGCGCTCCAACCTGCTGAGCGGTTCTTAAAAACCAAGAACGAATTGATCAAACGACTCAAGCGGCGGATCAACGAAGAAGCCAAATCTAAGTGGGTGGCCGAAGAAATCGACCAACTTTCAGATGAACAGTATCACGATTTACTAGGCAACAAGCAACGCCACCAATTCCAAGAGCTCGATGCTGAGGTCAACTACATCGCCCGCAAGATCGTTACCAAGCGACTTCGGGTCGTTTACGACGCCCTCTACAATAACTACTTCTTGGACACTTACAGCCAGTACCTCGACTTTATGGCGCAAGCTGACCTCCCTGATAGCTGTGACGCAACGCAATTTGAAGCTAGCCGAGCACGCTTCGCGCAGGCCATCGAGTACCACCGTTGCCCACTGGTTGACGCGGCGCCTTTGCTCTACCTCCGAGATATTTTAACCGGTGGTGGTCAGAACCACGCCATGCAACACCTCTTTGTGGATGAAATGCAGGACTATTCGATTGCGCAACTGCAGTATTTGCACCACGCCTTTCCGAAAGCCCACATGACGTTCCTTGGTGACAGCGAGCAAGCCCTCTTCAAAGCAGTCCAAGCACCTGAAGCGTTGCTGAATCAGTTGCGAGACGCCTTTAACGTTCATCGGCCACGGTTACTTAAGTTGAATCGGTCATATCGCTCAACTTATCCCATCACCACTTTTGCGAAAGCCCTTCTGCCTGATGGTGCCCAAATTGAGGCCTTTAACCGCCCTGGTGATCTGCCAAAGGTCATCATTCGCTACGACTTTGACAGTGGTATCGATGCCTTAGACCGGGAAATCACAACTTTGTCGGCTACCAACGGCACGATTGCGATTCTAACGAAAGATTTAACGCAGGCTCACGAAGTCTACCAAAAACTTAACCATCAACACAAAAACGTCACCCTGATGACTGACGCCGATCTATCACTACCAAAGGGCATCCTAGTCCTCCCAATCTACTTGGCTAAGGGACTGGAATTCGACGCCGTCATCGGCTGGAACGTCTCAGCCACCAACTTCCCTGATGAACAGTTCACCGGTACACTCTATACGATTGCAACTCGAGCAATGCACCAACTGACCCTCATCAGCCTTGGACCAGTCTCACCACTGATTGCCTCGGATAAAATGCCGACGACGGTGTTGCAGATTGAGCATGAGTTGACGAATTAGAGAGTGCGGAGAGAGGCGGTTAGGGACTGGAGCATAAGGGACTTTCGCCATAATCCCTGGTTTTTGGGGATTGTGGTGAAAGTCCCTTATGTGCAAGTCCCTGCCTCTCGGAGCACGTTTAGTCTCGAGGACAGCAACGAGCAGAGTGCGGAACAAGGCGGTTAGAGAGCGGAGCGTAAGCCACTTTTGCCAGAAACCCCGTTTTTTGGGGTTTCTGGTGAAAGTGGCTTACGTGCAGCTCTCTGCCTTGTGGAGCACATTTAGTCTCAAGAACATCAACGAAGCACTCAAAATTAATCATCCCAACCCAAAAAGCGCCACAGATTCCCAACTCGAATCTGCGGCGCTTTCTTCAACATCTTTCCTAATCATCAATCCGATGCCACAACTGTTCGTCGCCCCGGCAACCGTTTCAACGTCGCCTTCAGCGCAAACGGCGCAATAATTGTCGCCAGAATAATCACCAGCACAAACTTCGAATAAGCTGCTTTAGAGAGCAACCCAGACTGTAACCCAATTTGAACCGTGATCATGCCCATCTCGCCCCGAGAAATCATCCCAGCACCGATGACTAAACTGCTAGTTCGATCAAAACCAGTGAGCTTGGCGCCAAGTCCGCAACCAATAAGTTTACTCAAACAAGCTAGCACAGTCATTAAAGCAATAAACCCTAACGATGACCCGAGATAGTCAAACGACATGCTTAACCCGATGCCAACGAAAAATAGTGGAATGAAAGCCGCGTAGCCAATTGGCTCCATATGAGCTTCAACCACTTCGCGATACGGTGTATGGGCTACGGCGATTCCCGCAAAGAACGCTCCGACTGCACCGCTCAAACCAACTAGGTCCGCAATCCAAGCCATGCCCAAGCAAATCACCATCGACATGATGGTCACACTAGCGTTCATCACGAATTTTTCACTCAACGACATCAAGTATGGCGCAATCCACCGAACAACTAGGTATGTGCCACCAAAGAACAGCACCTATTCGACTAAGATCCACCCCAATCCGATTGAATCTGTGTGAGTCGCAATGCCCTGCGTGCCCATTAAACTGATCATCACGGACAGCAAAATAACGCCAATAATATCATCAGCAACGGCCGCGCCTAAAATCGTGGCCCCTTCCGACGTATCCAGTGCTTGATATTCCTGAAGCACCGCCACCGAAATTGAAACCGAGGTGGCACTAAAAATAACCCCTATGTATGTTGCTTCAAAAGCTGAAAAGTGAAACGCCATTGCGGCGCCACCCATTAAAACGACCGGCATCAGCACCCCACTCATCGCCACAATGATTGCCGGTTTTAAATACCGTCGTAATAGCTCAAGATTACTCTCCAAGCCGCCGATAAACATCAGCATTACGACCCCGATATCCGAAAACACCGACAACAGTTGACTGGGCTGAATCCAGTTTAAAACGGCAGGGCCAACTAAAACGCCAACCAAAATTTGGCCAATCACAGACGGAACACCCATCCGGTTAGCAAAATGTCCCGCTAAAGTTGTTAAAATCAGTAACAAACACAGTACCCCAATAAACGCCACGTTCACGACCTCCTTTCATTCACCAAGTTGAGCTAAGTCTACCGCCGGGCAAAAGCATTTGTCAACGACTGCCCAACATTCTCAAACTACAAAAAAAGAGCTGACCCAACAGGTCAACTCTTCATGATACCGGAGGTGGGGTTCGAACCCACACGTCCTCAACGGACACTGGATTTTGAGTCCAGCGCGTCTGCCAGTTCCGCCACTCCGGCAAAAACTTTAACAAGTTTATCTTACCGTAAATCTAATTCAAAGACAACGATTTTTAAAATTAACTCGTTCAATCGGGAAGACAGGATTCGAACCTGCGACCCCCTGGTCCCAAACCAGGTGCTCTACCAAGCTGAGCTACTTCCCGATAAATCACGGTACTATCGCAACCGACTAAATAAGTATACTACATCAATTGGCAAAATGCTAGATGTTATTCAAATTAATCCCATTAATTTGGGTATTTAATCTTATCGTTCCAGTCGAGCAACTTGAAGCGTACCTCGACAGCCGTTTATCGGATTTGAACCGATGACCTCTTCCTTACCATGGAAGTGCTCTACCTGCTGAGCTAAAACGGCAGATACTATTATACTACATGACCGTAATTAGCGGTAGCATCTCCTTTGGCGTTTGCTATCGTTTATGTCCAGCGTAAGCATGTTTAGTTTGTGAAATTCGGTAATTCTGTTTTTTTATAGTGGAAGGATGCCGCGGGAGGCTCCGGCACTATGCAAGGCTGGAACGCAGTGGCGGGCCTACGAGCTAGGAATGGGCAAAAAGCGCCCATGCCGGATCTCTCCGGACCCGCGTATGACTAAAGCACTCGCAGCCCGAACCCCGCGGACTACGACTGCTTAAGTCATATCGACACTGCTGAGCCTCGCGCGCCTCCGCCTCCCGCTACATGGTGCGCTGTCGGTAACAGAACTGCTGACTGTCACAATCTGAAGTTGACGGAACTGCGTGATGGCAACGTTAGACAATTACTCGACAACTGCAGACGCGTAACCGCAATGAACCAACGATTGCATAAAACTAAATTTGTCAGTTATGCGTTACGTTCACGTGAACTTAATGCGTTTGTGCTGATATTCAGCTATTGCAATATATGAATCGCTGATTGCCGATCATCAACGTCAGTCGTTGTAATCCCGTGACTGAACGTGCAGTTAAGCGCTTGAGATGGTCTGCAATGGCGACCAATTGCGCAATACGAGATTCCGGTCAGCGGCTAGGTGGATGCTGTGTCGCGATGATTGGTGGTTGTTGGCGTACTTCCGACAACCGCCAATCATCGGGGACGAAGTTAAGACTCGCACAGGTTTGGGCGAGGCTTAACTTCGAGGTTTGAGACCGCCCTTTGGCTCAGACCGGCCCCACAGCAGGAACCTAGCCGCTGATCGGAATCGACAGTTTAAGCAAATCACCGCACTTCACAAACTAAACAGTAGACTGCTTACGCTGGACACAAACGACAACAAAAAAGCACCATCTCCATCGAAGACAGTGCTCACATTCACTCCCGCAACGCCTGTGGGCGCTTCAGTCGGTTTTTAAATTGTCGGTATAAAATGTTTAAAAGAATTGGAACCGTGAGGCCGAAGATGATTTGGACCCACCAGTGGTCGAAAACATCGACCTTGGCAACCACGTCAAAAATCATCTTGTGCATGTACATAATAGCCCCCGAGTAAACGCCAAGTGGCATCAGCCAGTTGAAGATTCGGGCCGAAGTTAGGAAGTCGCTCAGGAGGAAGACTCCCAGGGACAACACTAACGGGATGAATGCCCCCAAGAAGGAGTTCGCAATCGTGTGTGATTTAAGGTAGAAACTAAATCGTAACATACCTTGATACTTACGCACGATCAACACCGCGTACATCGCAACAATAGCCGCCGTCAGCAACGCTTTGTGCGGAATTTTCGGGTAGTATTTGAACCCATAATAACCACACAGCATATACAACGCTGCAACCAAAACGATGTCGGCATCCCAAGGAACGTACTTATATTGGAAGAAACTCATATGGGTATAGGTCATGCCTGCCATGTACATCATCAACACGATGAAGAACTGGGCCGGAACCGAGTCGACCCAGGTAATGATCATCACAACAACCAATAAGGTCACAATGTAGACGGTCATGTACCAGAAAATCGACAATTCGTGGTTTAATGTTCGACCACCGTATAGCAGTCTGACAAAGTAAAACAAGGTGTACTTCCACGATTCCGCTAAAATAAAGTGGCTTGCTAGGATCAATAATCCCCCAGCCACCAGATACATCCTAACGTTGGGAATGATCCGTCGCTTTAGAAAATGCTTCACACCAGCCCAATTTGGTTCTAACGGCCGTAAGAAAAACCCACCTACAATGAAAAACAGCGGCATGTGCCACCAATAAATTGCTGAAAACATGGTACTCATCGCTGGTGAGTCTTCCACAAGCGGATGAATGGCATGACCAGTAACAACGGCAATCATCCCAATTGCCTTGGCCATGTCGACCCATTCAATTCTTTTGCCCATCAATTCTCATCCTTTCAAACGTGATTCCTTGGTCTATTTTACCGAAAAATTATCAAAAAATCGGTCTGTTACACAAACGTAAAGATTTTGTTTTAATCTCGGTGAATCGTTCGGTTTTCAAAGTACCATCAAAATCCCGATAGACTAGCAAAGAAACCGGATTCATCGTTTTAGCACCTTTCAGGCAATTTCAAACCTAACAACGGCACCTAACTATCACGACCCACCGTTTTCCGGGACTCGTTAGTTGTCATCTATTCTTAATTCGCTCACCCTACTAAACTATGTCATAATAAATACCAACGAAACCTATAACCGCTACCGCCACTTGTTTGCCGATAGCGACCATCATCGTCATCGCTGTTGCGCGTTTCGACAGCAATGACCTCATTATTATACTTTATTGGAGCGATTACTTTGAAAAAAGTTACTAAACTCGTCCCGGTGTGGTTAGCTTACACCATCATTTTTGTCGGCATCGTTGCCTGTTCCTTTGGCGCCCTTCGATTAACGGGACAAACCACTATCTGGAGTCTGGACGGGATTGCCCAGCACTACCCGATTCTCACGCAATTTTATCGCATTCTTCACGGCACCGCGCATCAGTCGCTATTTGGCTGGTCTTGGAATCTCGGCCTTGGCGCAGACCAAATGACGACCTTCGCCTACTACGTCGTTGGTGATCCGTTTAGCTATCTGATTGCCCTCTTCCCAGCCGATAAGCTTGAGCTGGGTTATCAGCTATTGACGATTCTTCGACTGTACGTTGTGGGACTCGCTTTTCTCGCATTTGCCAAACAGTTCCGTTTAAACCGTGGTGGCGCACTTACTGGCGCATTGATCTATACGTTTAACGGGTACGCCTTTTACGTGAGCTACCACCACCCATTCTTCTTACTGCCATTGATTTTCTTTCCATTGCTTTGTCTTGCAATCGAACGCATCTATCAAGGGCACTCATTCGGCTGGCTAGCGCTTTTAATTGGGTTAGTGCTGATTTGTAACGTGTATTTTGCCTACGTGTTAGCGATTGGTGCCGTCATTTTTGCCATCATCCGCTACATCGACTTAACTTATAAACACCGGCTCAACGTCTCCTTCTTAAAAGCGCTCGGTTCCTTTATTGCTAGTGGTGTGATTGGGGTACTGACCTCCGCTGTGATTTTGCTGCCAAGCGCCTTAGCGATGTTGCATTCATCACGGTCTGGCGGGTCGATTTTTGCGAACGGCCTGAAACTGTATCCGCCCGTTTACTACCTTAATCTCCCAGATGCGTTGATCAACTCGAACGGTACCATTTACTACTGGGTCGTGATTGGCACAAGCGGTCTTTCGTTGCTCGGCATTATTTGGATGATGCGCCACTTCCGCCAAAATCTTGCCATTAATATCACGCTGATTTTCATTCTGCTTGGTCTTTTGGTCCCAGCGGTGGCCGCAACCTTCAACGTCATGAGTACGCCATCTAATCGGTGGGTGTTGTTGGCACACCTCGTATTCGCCTTTATTGCTGCCCGCTTTGTGGATCAAATTCACACGCTCGAACCAGCAGACTTCACTTGGTTCCTAGGCGTTTCAACTGGGTTACTGATCCTTGTTTGGGCAACCAACGGCTTTTCACTTAAACTGACAACCAATAACCTGATTATTTACGTCATCTACTTCCTATTTATTACGCTACTGGCTTATGGCCTACTTCAAGAACTCTACGCTTGGCAGCTTAAAATTGGCTTACTTGCACTCGTTTGTTTGAACGTGATCACTACTGGATTAGGCTTTTACAGCGCCAACTTTAGTGCATCGACCGAAAATGAATTGCCGGCTGGTACGGCATCCCGCTGGGCGAAAACTTATTTTGACGCCGCGGACCGGTATTTGAATCGCGCCGATCAATCTTTTTATCGCACCTCAACCACCAGTGATTACTACACGTCACTCACCGTTGGCAATAACATTCCGATGTTACTGAACACACACACGATCAGTTCATACTACTCGGTTCAAAGTGGTTACCTTAACACCTTTAACAAGCAGCTCCAAAACAGTCAAAACGCCATGAATAACCCAACGGACGAAGTTGATGACCGGACAACGATGAATAGTCTATTGGGCGTTAAATACCTGTTTGCGCGTCAAGATAACGTCGCCAATCAGGCGGCTGCTCCTTACGGCTTCACGCCAGTTAAAAATAAAGCTGGTCACGTCGCGGTCTTCAAAGATCAGCCCGTTTACGGGTTAGGCAATGGTACCGGGACGGTACTGCTTAAAAACCAGTACGCGCTACCGCTGGCCTATACCCAAACCAAGCAACTGACCGATACAACGTATAACCAGTTGAACGCGCTCACTAAGGAACGGGCACTGCTGAAGGGGACACATACCAGCAAAACTGTGTCGGGTGTCACGAAAACCTCAGCCACCACCGTTGGTAAAAGTGTTCCCTACAAGGTCAACGTTACCAGTGAACCCATCACCACCTTGCCACAGGCGATCACTTATCGCCTACAGCACAACACCAGTAAGTCCCTTTCGGCCGCCGTTTCAACTAAGGGGTTGATGGACGACCCTAAAGAAGCGCTCAAGTACGCAGCAGCAACTGGCTTAGACGACCCATCCACCCGAGTTGAAGATCTGTTAGCCCAGAACCAACTGATGTTAACCAATAACGCCGAAGCTAATAAACACGGGCTGAAGCAAATGACCAGTGACGTCCTCGGACAGCAGCAGACTTACCAGTTACAGATCAAACGACCTAAGTCGACTCGCAATACCGAACTGTATTTGGACCTATCCGGCATTCAAGCTAGCTTCCCATCAACTAAGACCCAATTGGCTAAGATCGCCAACCAGTCAGCGCTTGCGGGCACGCCTAACACCAAGGGTGACAAGTTAAATAACTGGCGTGAGATCACCCAACACCCTTATTTTGACGAGTACTATTTAAACATTAACACGAGTACATCTAAAACCACCTTTGATCAACTGGGCATCAATAATATGTCTGATTACGAGCCCAAGCACCACCTCTTGATCAACCTGGGTTATTCCTCCAAAGCGCGTCAAATGGTGAACTTAACTTTCAGTAACGCCACAAAACTCAGCTTTAAAAACGTGAAATTGATTGCCGTTCCGTTTGGCAAATCCTATCAACAACAAACCCGCGCCATTCAAGTCCACGGCTTAAACAACTTGAAAGTAACCAACAACACCGTCACCGGAAACACGAACCGCAAACAGGCCAGCGTTTTAACAACGTCGATTCCGTACTCGACCGGTTGGCATTTAACCGTTGATGGTCAAAAGAAATCAACCCAAATCGTTAATAGCGGCTTCGTGGGTGCGTCACTCACCAAAGGACCGCACCACGTTCGCTTAGTTTACGAAACCCCTGGTTTGAAACTTGGTAAGTGGTTATCGATTGGCGGTGGCCTGCTCTTGATTATCGCCAGTCTCTGGCAATTTGTTTGGCAACGACGACAACAAGCTTAGTCTTAAAACACGACCAAAGCGCGAAATGCGTTGGTCGTGTTTTTTGGTATTCACTATTATTCTACTAACTCGCATTGGAAAGGCGTACGCTTTGAAAACCGCCGTTCAACAACCAAATCTGTTATAATGAATGTAACCGTTATCAAATCCTAGGAGGCACATATTATGAAGACCATCACCGCATACTTCGTCCGTCACGGTCAGACCATGTTAAACCACTACAATAAGGTTCAGGGCTGGATTGATTCCCCGCTAACTGATCGAGGAATCGCCGATGCCAAACGCGCTGGTGAACAACTCAAAGCAATCAACTTCACCGCTGCTTACAGTAGTGACTCTGGTCGGGCAATTGAAACCGCTCGTCATATTTTAAAGGCCAACCCAAACAACCTGAATATCATTAGTTACCAATACCCTGAATTCAGAGAACAGTGCCACGGCTACTTTGAAGGAAACGACTTAAATCAAATGTGGCAATTCGTTGGTGCCCAGGTTAAATTAACCTCCGAATCTGACGTTTTAGGCACTTACGGTCTAGAAAAGGCCCGTGATTTGATCCATCAAGCTGATCTTTACGGTGAAGCCGAAAGTAATGACATGTTCTGGGATCGCCTCAGTCGTGGCTTTAACAAACTGCGGGATAACTCCGAAGACGGCGACACCGTTCTCGTTGTGTCTCACGGCATGACGATTCGCTCAATCGTTGACCGTTACGCACCTGAACTTGATGAAGGCGTCGCAACGATCAATGGCAGTTTGACCAAATTGACCATCACTGATGACAACATTCACGTTGAATTCTTTAACCGGATTTCTGGTGAGGATCTATAGTAATTGTTCCGAAAAGCCTCGTTTTGCGAGGCTTTTTTACTGTCGTTTGTGTCCAGCGTAAGTGTTGGGTGCGATTTGGGTGTCGGCTGTTTGTCGTCGCTTCGCTCGCCAAAGCCGCATGAAAGCCGGCGCTCTCAGGCTACAAAATTCGGCGCCACTTAAACTGTTATTTCCAGGGTTCCTGAAGTTGTAAGAACTTGACAACCACGCGCTTTCTGGCCACCACGCCGAATGGTGCTGCGCGAGACTGAGAGCTGCATGCAAGGCGACATCGGTAACCCCGCCAGGCCCGGGCGCCTTCACCGATGTCGCCTTGCACACTGCTCTCAACCCGTCTCGCTCCGCACACTTATGCTGGACACAAGCGACAGCAAACTCAAAAAGACGCTTAACCCACAATCAATCGATTGCTGGCTAAGCGTCTTTTGATATTTGCCTTCGAATCATCTTGCAACGACCTCCGAATTTACTGGCACAAGCGCCGGCGCAAAAGCAATTTGCGGTTGCATCCGATTCAGCGCAACGATGACCCGTCCCGTTAACTCCACCACTTTCCAGTGATCATCACGATGATATTCTGTTACCGTTACCATTGCTGTGCGTTCGTAAATCTTTTCAACTTTTCCAACAAATGGCCGTAATAGATTCCCGTTAGGCTGGCAGCGAACTAAATCATTTAATTGAATCATGTTCATCACTCCTTCATTTAATTAGACTGTACAATTTATGATCGTCATTAGTTTGGCATCGGCTAAGTCCACCACAACCGTATGCTGGTTCTGCTCAACAACTCGCCGATCCTTAAAGTGGTAGTTCAACACTTCAACCACGATTCGATCGACAACTACCCGGAGAATGCGTCCAATAAAGGGCGCTGTCATCTGCGGTGTTGAGCAACGGACTAACCGGCCAGATTCAACTTGTTCAATTTGCATCATGTGAACGCCTCCTTTGTCGATATCTATAAATTATCAAATTAATAAGAAATTATTAAGGAGAAAATGTGAAGATTTATTGAAAGTGTGCGAAACGGGGCGTTTAGAAGGTGGTGTGTAGTGGGGGACCAAGTGAAACTGCCTGGACTTTGGGCAGTTTTACTTGGTCCCCACTACATGCAACCTTCTGCCCCGTTTCACACCATTCGGCACAGTTGCCTAAAAAATGAGTATCTATCCCCTCTCTGATTCAACTACCCACAAAAAAACCCGCCGCCAACTCCAACAGGAATCAACGCCGCGCTCTTCAACTAATCACTAGTTATTCTGGTTTCAGTTCACTTATTATTTAATATTATTCTGCAAAAAGTCACTAATATACCCACTCATCTCAGTATAGGTTGCCTGAGTTGGGTGCAAGCGTTGATCACCAAAGACGGTCATCCGTGCATCATCGGTTGGGATAATCGTACCTTCGTAATCACGCCAATCAAGCACTTTGATATTGTGCGCCTTGTAAACTTCAGAGTCCATATCCCGTAGATCATTTAAGGTATAAGCATGATCCTTGTACATCGTGGTTGCCGCTGAAACGTACTCGCCAGTCGTGGCATCCGCAACGTAGCAGTTCAACGGCAACAACCCGAAGATCTGCAAGTTAGGATATTGGGCCTGCAACTCGGTCAGTTCTTGATCAAGCGTCGATTGAACGGACATCAATGACAGGTCGTGGAAGTAGTCGTTGACCCCGTAGCTGATGGTTGCCACATCATCCTTATCGAAATCGTGGTTATCGATGTTGTACGTTAAATCCAAGCTACTGCTACCAACAACTTTCCCGTTATTCTCACCCAGGTTAGTTGACGTCATCCCTAACGTTTCACCAACTTGCTTAGGATATGGCGTCGTTGCGTAGTCAACCCCCGTCCAACCCTTGGTGATGGAATCACCTAGGCTGACCATTGACATTTGACGCAACCACTTAGTGTAGATCCATCCTTGAACGCTTGGCTTGCTGGCAACTTTGACGTAGTAGTATTTTAACCCATTCTTCAACGTCGCTTGCTTGGTGGCGATCAACGTTTTGTTGGCATAGTTTTTAACCCAGTGGGTCTTCTTGGCGGCCTTGTTAGAGCCGTATGGATAGTTCCAAAAAGCCGCGGTGATTTTACTCGTCGCAGTCGTCGAACTCGTCTTGACTCGCATCATCTCGTTAACTTTAACGGTGGTCTTCACCTTTGATTCAGGCGATACCTTGGCCGCTTGTGCTTGAGTGGCGATCCCCATTGTCGTCAACCCCAGCAATAAGCCACTAACGGCAAATTTAATAAATTGAACCTTTGATTTCTTCAACGCACTATTTCCTCCTCTTAACTATAGCCTACATTATAGCGTATGTTAGCGAGCTCAGAAAAAACGTCATCGAATTGTTGTGGGACTGTAATAGTACGACATAACTTGTCAGAAAAAAGCGCCACACCGGGCTGCTCCCCGTGTGTGACGCCAACGTTATTCATTACATGTCGCGATCAAACACCTGTAACCGGTGCAACGCTTCCTTTAAGACTTCTCGATCAACCGCAAAATTCAGTCGCATAAAGCCGTGACCTTCTTCACCGTAATCAATGCCCGGATTCAAGCAAAGGTGTCCTTTCTCTCGTAACGCTTGATCCAGTTGCGCATCCGTCACGCCGTAAGCCATAAAATCAAGCCACATCAGGTAAGTCGCTTCCGGATACATCGGCTTAATTCGGGGGATGTGTTCGTTAATGTACGCGTACGCTAAATTTCGGTTTTCTTCTAGGTATTGGTTCACTTCTGCAAGCCACTCAGCGCCTTGCTCGTAAGCCACTTGAGTGCTGACGAGGCCGAACGTGTTCAGTTCTTCCAACTGTTCAGCGGTAGCAGCCCGCTTCAGCACCGCTAACAACCGCGGATTTTTAGTCGCTAAATACGACGCCTTTGCACCAGCTAGATTAAACGCCTTCGTTGCGGATTTTAAAAGCACCGTTTGTTCCGCTGCTTCCAGCCCCATTAAATCAGACAACATCGACACTGGATAGGCATCCGAGAACGTTGTATCATCGTGAATTTCATCTGCCAAAATGAACACTTTATGCTGGGAAGCCAGTTCCGTGATGCGTTGCAGTTCCGCGTTCGTCCAAACCCGGCCACCCGGATTTTGCGGATTGCAGACGATAATTGCCCGGGTAATTGGATCTGACATCAACGTCGCTAGCCGGTCAAAATCAATCACGTATTGCCCTTCTCGTTGAACCAGTGATAGTTTCACCATCTTACGCCCATTGTCCGTCACCACCTGTTCATATGGCGGATAATAAGGGGCCATCACAATGACCTGATCACCACGCTGCGTCAACCGTCTAACCGCTAGTGATAACCCAGTCACAACCCCTGGCATCAAAATAATCTGTTCAGGCGTCAGGGTTACCGCGTGATGTCCCTGTTCCCACGCGATAATCGACTGATAGAACGCATCGCTTGGTGCCGTATACCCGAGTACTTTATCATCTAACACCGTTTGCAACGCATCTCGAATAAACTTCGGTGTCGCAATGTCCATATCTGCGATGGTCATTGGCAGCAAACTAGCGTCATCTTTAAGAACCTGCCACTTGATGTTATCGTGTTCTTTTCGGTTAACGTGCGTATCGATCATTTCAACCACTCCTCATTTCAGACTTAAGTTGTTACTGTCATCATGACTGATGTTTCTTCGAATTTCAAGTTAGCCACTGCTAAAATCATCAAAAAAGAGATTGAGAAAAAAGTCCATATTGGTAAGCATCGAACTAATTTCTTAACTCAAAGTAAGTTAAAAAATTTCACTTTATCTCAAGACTATTATCTAGCCTAAACGTGCGCCAAAACTCAGGCCCCGGCCATATAAGAGAACCGGCCCGTAGATTTCAAAACCAGAAATCCACGGGCCGGTTCTCTTATATTCTGGGACCTAAACGAGTTTTTGCCCACTCTCTAAAAATCGTTATTTATCTTGTTGACTCATCTGCGGACCAAGCCACTGTAATAACCGACTTAACTGCATCCCAAAACGACGTTGATACCCCGCTTCGGAAGTCTGGTCTAACGATTGCTTAATACCGTTGACCGCTAATGTGACCGCATCAGTTAACGACCAGTGGTGGACGAGTGCACCGCTTAAAATGGCGGAAAAAACATCCCCGCTGCCGTAAAAATGCCCGTCCTGATTCGGCAACGTCATCACGGTCAACTGACCATCCCAACACGCCGTCTTAACCTGATTCGTACCCGGAATACCAGTAATCACTAATTGCGTACCTGGTGCCGTAAGTGACTGAAGGCCATTCATCTGTTGTTGAATCTGCGTCTCAGTCGGCTGACCAGTAACTGTTTGTCCCGTCAAAAGCTGGGCTTCCGTCCAGTTAGGCGTCACAACCGTTGCCAACGCCATTAACCGCCGAATTGCGGCAACGTAGGTTGACGCCAAACCCGGATAGAGTGCGCCATCATCCGCCATCACTGGATCAATGATCAGCAATGGTAGCCGTTGGGTTGTTAATGCGGTCTCTAACGTCTGTACTAAATCTTCACGGCCAATATACCCAATCAAACCACCAGATAATTGAACTGACTGGGCCTGCCAGTGTGCCAACGTTGCTGAAACCCAGTCAACCGATGCTTGTGACACCGGTTCACCAAATCCCTCAGTTTGCGTCGATAAGACCTGAGTTGGCAAAATAGCGGTCGGAACGTCCATGGCTGACATAATCGGAATCGCAGCGCCCAGAGACATTGTCCCAATTGCGGATAAATCTTCTGCCAGCAAAAATGGTCGGTTATGCGTTGTCATCACTATGACCCAAGTAAGTGCGGCAAGCGACTTTCAAGTGGAATGACCACGAGGTAACCAACAACCCCACCCAAGATACCTTGAATAAAGTTAGTTGGCACACCAATAACCCCAACGGAAACCCCGTACAGAATCGTATCAGATAAGAAGTAGCCAGCAACCATGACAACTGTCCCAATCACCATTGCCAAAATTTTGACGGATCGCTTCTTACCACTACCGATCCAACCAGCAACGAATCCTTCTAACCCGTGAACAACCAACGAAAATAACATGTATTGAGAATAGCCTGAAATTAAATCTAACAAAAATCCACTAGCGGCCCCAACAATGGCCCCTTGTTTACGTCCCAACAGCAATGCAGCAACAAAGATCCCCGCATCACACAAGTTAACGTTCCCGTGCGTCATCGGCACCGGAATCAAGAAAAATCGAGAAATTACAACCGTAACGGCAATTAGCATTGCCAAATAGACGACCTCGCGCGTCGACATCTTTCGTTTTACATCCATAACCAATCACACTCTCTTTACTCAATGAATTTTAACCAAAATAACATAATTGCATAACTCATTACACCACGCTAGCCCAATTAATTCAAGTCCAGCGCGTGAACTGGTACAGTTTACCATTATAGTTAATCAATGCTGTCGTTTGTGTCCAGCGTAAACATTTTTCTGTTTAGTTTGTGAAGTGAGATTTGCGTAAACGGTCGATTCCGGTAAGCGGCTAGGTTCCTGCTGGTGGGGCCGGCCTGAGCCAAAAAGCGGTCTCAGTCCTCGAATCTAAGCCTCGCTAAAACCCGCGCGAGTCTTAGATTCGTCCCCGATAATTGGCGGTTGTCGGAAGAACACCAACAACCGCCAATTATCGCGACACAGCATCCACCTAGCCGCTTACCGAAATCTTACATTGGCGCAATTCGGCACTATCGTAGAACATCTCAAGCGTTTGAACGATTAGTTACAGTGTTGTAACGGCTGAGGTTGAGCCACTCAACGTCAAAATTGGTCATCAGTTAACGCTCATCAGCACGATGGACAACCGTCAATTTATTCTGAACGATGGCTCAAAGCGCTTGAACGTACTGCTGACTCAATGCGGTAACATTGCCGTTCAATGTTTATTGAGATGGTATCGATTGTCAGCGTGTGACAGTTTAACCCTTCATAATAAATTTTCGGGAGTGCGGTCTTGCTGCCGAAAACCCGCAAACAAGAGGTCAGTCAGAAAATTGGGCTCAGCCGTGAAATTTCACTTAGCTGGTGAACTTCCAGCTTAGTGAAAGGCCGAATTCTGAGA